>CALJTN010000056.1 GCA_937976175.1 uncultured Clostridiaceae bacterium
CTAAAAAGAATAAAGTAGCAATAGGACTAGTGATTTTAGCATTGATATTAATAAATATAGGATAATAATAAGTAGATAAACTAAAATATTGAGGAATATTAAGAAAGGAGAAAGGCAAATTATGGCTGAGATTAAATTTGAAATAGAAAAAGAACTAGGAACTATAGCTGAATCAGCAAAAGGCTGGAAAAAGGAACTAAATCTAATTAGTTGGAATGGAAAAGAAGCAAAGTACGATATTAGAGAATGGTCACCAGAACATGAGAAGATGGGCAAAGGTGTAACTTTGACAGCAGAAGAATTAAAAAAGCTAAGAGATGTGCTTAATGAAATAGACTTATAAATTTAATTAAAGAAAATAAGTCAGGGTTTTAGTTCTTTGGAATTGAAACTCTGACTTGTTTCATTTATTTGATAGGAATAATATGTTAGAATTATAATTAGTTAACATACACATTGAAATTAGAGATTTCAACATGAATAATATATTAAGAGGGTGAATTTTATGTATGATGTAATTATTATAGGCGCAGGAGTAGTAGGAGCAGCCATAGCCAGGGAACTTTCAAGGTATGTTTTGAAAATAGGTGTTTTAGAGAAAGAAGATGATGTTACTACAGGAGCATCTAAAGCCAACAGTGGTATAGTTCATGGTGCATATGCTGCTAGGTATGGTACATTAAAAGGACAATTATGCGGAAAAGGAAACAAAATGTATAGAAAGCTTGAGGAAGAATTAAACTTTGGATATAGGCAAACAGGAGCGTTGGTTATTGGATTTAATGAAGAGGACGAGAAAAAAATTACTGAGCTTTATGAAAATGGGTTAAAAATGGGATGCCATGATTTAGAAATTATAAGAGGAGAAAAACTGAAAGAAGTAGAGCCACACTTAAATAGTGAAGTAAAGGTAGCCCTTTATGCTAAAAATGTAGGTGTTACCTCACCTTATGAATTTACCATTGCATTAGCAGAAAATGCTGTGACTAATGGAGTAGACCTTAAGCTGAACAATGAAGTAATGTCTATAGAAAAATTAGAAGGAAAATTTATTATACATACTAGTAAGGAACGCATTGATACAAGATATATTATAAATGCAGCTGGTTTGTACAGTGATAAAATAGCTAATATGGTAGGAATTTCCCACTTTAAAATACTACCAAAGAGAGGTCAATATATTCTAATGGGAAAAGATCAAGGTCATCTTGTAAATACTGTTATTTTTCAAGTGCCCACAGATAAAGGAAAAGGAGTATTAGTAACCACAACCTATCATGGCAATTTTATGATAGGACCTAATGCGGAAGACGTGAGCAATAAAGAAGATGTGATAACCACCACGGATACTTTAAAAGATGTGTTAAAAGCAGCGAGAAGATCCATACCCCATTTTGATGTAAGAAGGGCAGTAACCACCTTTTCGGGTATAAGAGCTACCAGTAGTACAGGGGATTTTATCATTGAGGAAAGTGGGGCAGAGGGATTCATAAATGTGGCTGGAATAGATTCGCCAGGTCTTACATCAGCACCAGCAATAGCAGAAATGGTGGTGGATATACTTAAGAATTCAGGCTTGAATCTTACGGAGAAGAATAATTTCAAACCTTATAGAAAAAGAATAATAGTAAAAAAAGACAACAATTTTCATGGGAAAGTTGACCATGAAGATCCAGAAAAGAATATAATATGCAGGTGTGAGAAGGTTACAGAATCAGAAATTATTGATGCTATCCATAGAAATATACCTATTAATTCTATAGATGCCATTAAAAGACGTACAAGAGCAGGAATGGGGCCTTGTCAAGGGAGTTTCTGTAAGAGTAGAGTTAAGTCTATAATAGCAAGAGAACTAAATATTGAAGAAGATAAAGTTAAAGAAAGAGGAAATAATGATTCCAGTCCACCTGTTAGAGCGGAAATAAATTTAATTAGAAAGATAGGTTATTGAAGGCAATTTAAAAATATAAGGAACACTAGAAAGTTATAATCAAAATAACTATGGAAGCATTAAACAAGAAGATGTATCTAATGAACAAGATTATGCTATAAACATATTTCAGCTGTAAAAAGCATAGTTTATATAGAAATCACTTTAGAGAAAAGGGAAACCTATGGATAATTTTATTTCTAATATGCTATATAGCTTTTTTATTGCTTTTGGAGTCATGTTTGGTGCCTGTACCTTTGCTGGAGTAGGTGCCATTATAAATAATCATCCGCCTTTAAAGACCATGTTGGATTTAGCTAGTACCATTAAGATATGGGCAGTGGCTACTGCTTTAGGGGGAACCTTTTCTTCTATTCAAGTTATAGAAGAGGGCCTTTTAAAGGGAGAAATACGATTAATGATAAAGCAAATAGTATATGTTTTAGCGGCATTATTTGGAGCGAATATAGGTTTTAATGCCTTGAAACTGCTAGAAAGATGTGGCGAATTATGGACAAAATAAAAAAAGAAGGGTACTTTTTATTTTTCGCTTCAGGCTTTCTTATAGGTGGGCTTATAGGAATTTTAGCTTTTAGTTGCTTAATCAGTTATAGAATAGATCAATATCATCAAAGAATTAAAACTTTAGAAGCGGTGATTGAAGATAAAGATGGGCGTCTTGAAAAACTGGAGGAGACCGTTAATAAAAAAAGGCTAATTGTGAAAAAAATAGAGATAACTCTAGAGAATGAAGAAGATGAGCTAACAAGGATTACATTAGAAAAACATATAAAAGAAAAAATTGAGAAGTTCATTGGCAAGGAAGTAGACAAGATGGATGCTGATATGATGTGGGAGATTATAGATAAAAGAATAATGAAAATAAAAGATAAAGAATATAGATTAGAGGTTAGTAAACTTGTAATTTCGGAGACAGTCCATATTTGGGTAGTAATACAGGATGGTAGTTAATAATATATAATAATAGAATATAAAGTAAAGGATTTAAAAGAGTTCAAAAAAATTAAGATTTATGACAAAATAAAGTAAGTATCCATAGAAACTAATGGATACTTACTTTAGAATAACTGACCTTTGCGCTAATATCATATATGTTTACTCATATATTCCTTTGTTGTTTTAACCAAGTCTACCATCTGTGAATATGCTTGCACAGTTCCTTTTGCAGCAATAGGCCTTCCAATGGAAACTAAGCCAAATACCCTTGAACTAATACCCCCAACTCTCATTAAATGATTAACTGTTGGGGAAGTATCAGCAAGAATAAGCCCTTTCATATCTCCGTTAGAAAGTTGGTACATATCTGAGATTGCAGGTATTACAAATTTTTTACTTCGCATTCTGCATAAAGTGTATACTTTAGCACCAAATTCGTCTGTTCCTATATATATTAAACGACCATAATCAGCCTTTGTTATTTTATCGAAGGTAGGTAATTTTAATATCTCCTCTTCACTAGGGATTCTATCCATTGAAAGTTTATGTGTATGTATATTAGCACATGTGCAAGATGAATGTGCTCCACCAACATCATGATAAATTACTATCATGTATAATCACCCCAATCTAATCATTTAGTTTTAGTATTTGAATAAAGTAAGTTAGATATTCCAGGATAAGAAATATAATAATAATTATTATGACACAAATGGATTATTTTACGTTTAATACATTAGCAGTATAATAAATATAAACAAATAAAAACATAAGGGGTTTTTCAAATGAAGATTGGAATTGTTGGAC
>CALJTN010000057.1 GCA_937976175.1 uncultured Clostridiaceae bacterium
CACCTTTAACTTTCTTATTAAACCATATAAAATATACATTTACTGGTAATTCAAGAAGACTAGTAGTCATTTTTACAAATTAGAGATTAAATAGCATTTTAAAAATTGGAGTTTTTGGGTGCTAATCAGTTTTTGGATAATTAAAATAAAGATAAGAAAGGTGATTTGCTTGAATAAACAATATAAATATGTTTTGTTGTTAGGTGAACTAGAAATAATACGTTTATCTTTAAATAGTTACTTTAATGAGAATAATCTTATGGAATATACAATTAAAAAGATAGAAAAATCGGAGTACGATAATAAATTACTAGCAAAAGAACAAGAGTGTTTAAATGTTTTTGTTTTAAATGCACTATTCTTTAAGAATATTTCAGAACTCAAAAGATTTGAACTCATTCCTGATAACAAATATATTCTTGTAGTAGATCAAATGAATTCTGAGTTTATTAAAACAGCTCAGATAAAAGGATTTGATGTGTTTTACATTAAATCATCCATAGATACCCTAGTATATAAGATAACCAATTCATACATACCCTATAGAGAAAATTTTAAATATAAGAATATAGAACAAGTACCCTTAGAGGAAAGGGGGAAGATTATTACAATCTATTCCCCAAAAGGAGGGACGGGAAAAACGACTTTAGGTATTAATATGGCCATGCAATATGTACAAAAAGGATTAAAAACGCTCGTTGTAGATTTTTCACAGTATTCTTTTATAGCCTCTGTCTTTGACAAAACAAGTAAAACAGCAGGTTTATCAAGTGTCCTTACTGAAATTGAAAAAGAGCATGAAAATGGAAAAGAGTTAAATATAAAGGCTTTACTGGTTGAACATATAAAACGGTATGAAATAGATAAAATGAATCTGGATATTTTATCAGGAGCACAGCCTTTAAAAATTGATAAAGTGAGTGCAGACATAATAAGGCAGATCATAAGGGTGCTAAGACAACTTGAGTATGACGTTATAATCATTGATACATCTTCTGAGCTATGTATACGTAATATTATAGCTTTTGAGTTAAGTGATTCGATACTTCTTATCTCAAATCCAGATGTGTTTTCTGGCCTGGCGCTTATACAGTTTAAAGAAATATTAAACACACTTGGTTTAGTTAATAAATGTAAGCTGATAATTAATAACTATGAGGAGGCGTTGGAATTTTCTTATTTAGATTTAGAATCAGAACTACAAATACCAATAATTGCAGTCATTCCCAATAATAATGAAATTCAATATTGTAGCAATGTTGGGAAGCCCATTGGATTTAATAAAAAGAATAAAATAAATACTCACTTTAGAAAAGCTGCGCATGCTTTTGTTCCTATTTTTAGTGAAAACGAAATTAAAAATAAACCATTTATATTCTTTTAAAGGTGGGTAACGAGATGAATGTTGAAGATTACATCAAGAAGAATAAGCAGTCATACTTAGAAAAAGATAATTATAATACTGGCCTACTCAGCACAAATGCGAATTTTGAGAAAAATGCAGAAAAAACAAAACTCATACAAGCTATTAAAGATAGAATAAGCGACGAAAGAAAAATAGATGTAACGGACAGTGTAGAGTCAAAGAAAATTTTAAGAGCAACGATAGAGAAGTATATTGAAGAAGAAAGTGAAAAAAATTATAGTACCCTCATGTTAGGCGCTTATGAGAAAACTGAACTCACAGAAATGTTATTTCAAAATATGGTAGGGTATGGTGTCATTGATCAATTTATTAATGATACAGATATAAGTGAAATAATGATCAATGGACCAGAAGTGATTTTTATTGAGAAAAATGGAAAGTTACAAGAGGCAGTAGATAAAAGAGGTAACCCTGTAAAGTTTGCATCAGGAGAGGAACTAAAAAATATAATTGATAAAATTATTTCGCCTCTTAATAGAAAGGTTGATGAAAGTGATCCAATTGTAGACGGAAGATTGCCCAATGGTTCACGTGTCAATATAGTCCTTGGTCCTATTGCACTGGATGGTTCGGCTGTTACAATTAGAAAGTTTCCGGAAAATCCCTATACGATGAAGCAACTTGCGGAGTTTGGTTCTTTGTCAGAAGAAGTCAGTTTTCTTTTAGAAAAAATGGTAAAAGCAAAATATAACATAATAGTTTCGGGAGGAACGGGTACAGGGAAGACAACCTTTCTTAATGCGTTAAGCATGTTTATACCACCTGAAGAACGTGTTGTTACAGTTGAGGACGCAGCGGAGCTTAACTTTTCTCAAATTAAAAACATCGTAAGGCTTGAAACAAGACCCGCAAATTTAGAAAACAAAGGGATGATTACCATAAGGGATCTTGTAAGAACTGCGCTAAGAATGCGGCCCGATAGAATTATAGTAGGAGAAGTAAGAACCGGGGAAGCTTTAGATATGCTTCAAGCTATGAATACAGGGCATGATGGTTCCTTATCAACAATTCATGCAAATTCTGCAAAAGATGTACTTATGAGACTTGAAACAATGGTACTCATGTCTGGCATGCAGCTGCCCGTTGTTTCAATAAGGCAGCAAATTGCTTCAGCTATAGATTTTATCATACATATAGGCAGGTTAAGAGACAGAAGCAGAAAAGTAATTACGATAACAGAAGTAGTGGGTATACAGGAGACAGAAGTTATTACACGAAACATCTATGAATTTGAAGAAATAGGAATTAATAAAGAAAAAGATGGTATTAAAATTATAGGAAAGTTTGCAATAAAAGAAAAGGAAATTACTAAATCCAATAAGTTTATATCAGCCGGAATGGAAAATTACAAAGATTTTTTAAAAGAGGATAGATAAAAATGTTGAGCAGCGTATTATTCATATTTAGTGCAGTATTTATTTTTACGATAACAGCAATGGATTTAATTTTTGGCAAAGTATCTAATAGTATTTATTTTAAAAAACCTTTAGTTAAAGGCAAAGCCGGAAGGCGAAACAAGAAAAATAAGTCATTTGAATATATGGAATTAAAATCAGCGTACTATATAAAAAATACATTATTTTCAGGGATAATCATTTTTACCTGTATGTATTTGTTTTTAAGAAGCCTTCCCTTTGCGCTTCTAGCTAGTATGGGTGGTTTGTTTTATCCATTTATCAAGTATAAAAACACATTAGATAAAAGAATAAATATCATGAATATGCAACTAAGGGAAGCTATGCATTCTATTTCAAACTCATTAAAAGCTGGGAATTCGCTTCAAACAGCTATAGAAAATTCTATTGGAGATTTAAAAATAACCTTGACGTCTTATAAAGTCAAGCCTATTTTGGATGAAATGGAGCTCATTATATATGATATTCAACTCGGTAAATCTTTAGATGAAGCTTTAATTAGTTTTAAAAATAGAGTACAGCTAGAAGATGTAGACACCTTTGTAACGGCAGCAATCATCACCAGAGAAAAGGGTGGAAACTTAACAGAAGTAATGAAAAATGTGGCTTCTGCAATAACTGATAAGCTAGAGATCAAACGAGAAATACTCATGCTGACTGCGTCTAAAAGGAGTGAAGCTAAATTACTGACCTTTATGCCGATTGCAATGGTTTCAATTTTATCAGTTTTAGCTCCTTCATATATGGAGCCAATGTATACAACACCTTTAGGGAAGTTTTTAATGCTCATTGGCGTCAGCTTGATTTGTGCCAACTATATAGTAGGTCAAAAGATTATAGACATTGATATTTAAAGGGGGGGGTAGCATGGAAATAGGCATTGCGATAGTTATTGCCACTAGCATTTTTTTGATTTTATTACCTAAGCGTATTTTTAGAGGTAAGAACTTATTTAAAAGACTTATTATAAATCATACAGCTATGCATACATTAAACCATTTAGAAAATCAAAGTTTTAAAAAGTTACTCTCAATGGCTAGAAAAGTATCTCCACTAGTTTCTTTTAATCTACTGCCATCAAATAATGAAAAGATTAAAATCAACCTATTATTGTCCGGGATTGATAAAAGTATTTCTACTGAGGACATCATTGCTTTAAAGAAATTTTCTTCTCTAGTTTGTTTAGGTTTCTTTATGTTGCTTTTTGTTATAGATCCTAGCACTTCTATGTTTTTAGTTGTAGGTGTCGTTGCGGTTATAGGCTATTATATACCAGATAATATGCTATATGGGCGAGCAAAAAAAAGGCAATGGAATATTCAAAAAGAATTACCAGCTACACTTACGACATTAGCAATCATTACTGATGCAGGATTAAATCTTTTTCAAGCAATGGAAAGATTGTCACAGGAAAATTCTAATGAACTTTCTAAAGAACTAAAGTTAACGGTTGATGATATTAAAATTGGGATGTCACAAAAGGAAGCTTTTGAACGTTTTGCGCAAAGGTGCTCAATTGAGGAAGTACACTATTTTATCTCGGCTGTTTTACAAGGACTTCAAAAAGGAAGTAGTGGATTAACCCAAATTATAAGACAACAAGCAGAAGAGAGTTGGGATAAAAGAAAGAAGAAAGCAAAAGAACTTGCCGGAAGAGCATCGATTAAGCTGTTTTTGCCATTACTACTCATGGTGTTTCCAGCCTTTATGATCTTTCTAATGGGCCCTATGATCTTTTCACTATCAGCGTTTTTTAAGTAATAGGGAGGAGCTAGGCAGAGAAGTTATGAAAAGATTAATAAGACTATTTTTAAAGGATGAAAGAGGCTTTGCGGCTTTACTATTTGCAATTATGATGCCAATTCTAATAGCTCTTGCAGGACTTCTGATAGATGGCGGATTAGTGATGTATAGTAAGGCGAAGCTAGAAGCGGCATCAGAAGCAGCAGCATTATCAACTATAGCAGCCTATGATGAAGAAATATGGGAAGACTATGGTGTGGTTGTAATCGATGAGTATACTGCGACGCTTTATGCACAGTACTATTTAGCATTAAATTTACCAGAAGCTTATATTGTCTTTTGTGAAGTAGACTTTATAAATCCATCAAAGGTAACATTAATTACCGAGATCCCAGTCGAAATGGTTTTTGCAAAAGTATTTGGTATTAATGAAAGAAAAATACGTACACAGGTTATTAGCCATGGAAAGTAGGGATTCAATGTTGATTAACACAACAAGTAATGTTGTGCTGGCTCAGAAAGTTGAGGTAGCAGATCATTTTCTAAGCAGGCTTAAAGGTCTAATGCTAAAAGATAAAATAGAGAAAGACTATGCACTTATATTAGCACCGTGTAACAGCATACATACCTTCTTTATGAAATTCAATATAGATGTTTTGTTTGTTGATCAAGAGAAGACTGTACTAAGTATATATAGCAACTTAGGCAGAGGACAAGTCATTAAACCTTTGAAGAATTGCCAATATGTAATAGAGATGAGGGCGCAAAACATACACAAAAAAGTCCAAATCAGAGATAAAATTAACTGGTGAGCACCTAGTATGAGGTGTAATGCTATTAAAATAGAGTTTTAAATTAAATTTCAAACATATAAAGGGGGATTTTTAAATGAATTTATTAAAAAGGTTATATAGTGAAGAAGATGGACAGGCACTTACTGAATATGGTTTAGTTTTAGCCATAGTCGTAATCGCGGTAATCGTTATTTTAGGTCTTTTAAAGGATAAGATAGTTGCGATGTTCCAAAAGGTAGTTGATGCCTTAAGCATATAACGCCAGATATGAAAGGAAAATTATTTTTTTCGGTCTTATTATGTGTTTTTTCAGCTTTATGTATTTTTACAGATTTAAGATCTCGAAAGATACCCAATAAATTTACAATTACTTTTGCTGCGATAGGTATAGTAGGTAATATCTATTATTATAGTTTTTGGGGCCTTTTAAATTCTATTTTAGGGCTGATAGCCGCGCTAGTTATCTTAATCATTCCCTATTTATCAAAAGGAATATTTGCTGGGGATGTGAAAATGTTAATGGCAATAGGGGCTATGATGGGAGTCTATTTTGTTATTGGGACATCTATGTACATGGCTATATTAGGGGGCGCTTTTGCTCTTATTATTATGATAAGAAAGAAAAGGCTTCAGTATTACTTAAGAAAAATTAATTTTTATTTTTTAAAGCTTATGTTACTTAACACATTAGATGTTTGGGAAGACGATTCTGAGAATCTAAGTAAGTTGTATATGCCCTATTCGCTAGCTATAGGAATAGGTGCACTATGTTTTCTTAGATTTCATATGTTTTAGAAGGAGTGTATTGATTATGAAAAAGATTTTTGCAATGAGCGTTTTACTTATAGGTGTTTTACTCATGTGTACCGCATGTACAGAGGGAATACAAGATTCAAAGGCTGATAAAATGAGTGAGTATTATTATAAACAAATTACACCTTTACAAGTTGAAGAGAACTTAAATGATGTTGGCTCTAGAATGGTTAAGCTGCAAGAAAATATTGCAAATGAGCCACCACAAGAAGAGGCGCAGTGGGAAGCGATACAAGAGGAGATTTTAACGGCTATTAATGATATGAAAGCTAAAAAAGAAGAGTTAGTTAACCTTGAAATAGTTGATGAAGATGTAAAAGCAACGCATCAATATCTTGTTGATGCCTATGCAAAGCTTATAGCGGGGTACGAGATACTTATGCCTACAATTAAAGAACAAGATGAAGCTCAAGCACAAAAGGCTCAGGAAGAACTGATACAAGCAGGAGAATTTATTAAAGTATGGCAAGAACAAATTAATGAGTAGTAGAGAGGCGGGAGTATTTTGGATATATTTATTATTATTTCTTTCCTAACATTTACAGGTTCAGCTATTACTTTTTTAATTTTTAAGGCATTGAAGAAGAAAACAAATATCTTAAATAAAGTTGTGTTTATTACTTATACACTCTTTATTGCAATAACTGCGTTTTCAGACAGTACACTATTTGAGGCTATGAACTCAATACTTGTAATGGAGATTACTTACATTTTAATTTTACTTATTATCTTTGGTCTGAAAAATGATCCTAAATTATTTAAGTGGTTAATTGCGTTTCAAGTTTTAAATGTATTATATGCTTTGAATTATATACTTTTAAATACCAAGGTGAGTGGGTTTTTAGATAGCTTGAGTGAAGGTGTTATGGGACCTGTTTTAGTTATATATTTTTTAAGCATTGTACTACTAGTCAAGAAAAATCATCAAGTCAACATTTTGATTAAAACATTGCTGGTTTATTATATTGTTTTCAGCCTAGCATTTTCCTTATCATCACCTTTAGAACTAATTACAGTATTATCATCCTTAGGTCTTATACTATTCGTTGGAGCTATATTCGCACTGATACTATATGCTATTTATAAAAAAATCTATAAAACAAATAGCAGTAAAAAGGATAAGGGTGATTTTAACAATGAAGAGGGTTAGTTTTTTAAAAAGACAGGAAGGACAGGCAGCGGCTGAGATGGCGCTTGTTCTTCCTGTCTTTTTGTTAATTATTATGGCTATTATTACTTTTGGGATGATAATTTATGTGAAAACGCTTGTAGTTATTTCCGCAAGCCAAGCTGCTAAGGTTGGAGCGTATCTCTACTTAGATGATACGTTGACAGATGAAGAAAAAAATTTAATGATCCGATCGACAGCCAATACGTTATTAAGTAATGGTATTAGTGGTATAGATAGAACAGTAACTATTATAACTGATGGCAGTACTGAGATTACAGTTATAGTTTTATATAATTATAAACTCATATTACCGCTACTTGGAGATATACTCGGCGCTAGAAGTGTCATACCATTGCAATATTCATGTACCTATATGATTCAGTAAAAGGGGTGATAAAGAATGTATAAAAATACAAAGATAAGAATAATTATTGCTGCGATTATGGCTCTAATAGGAGGGCTTTTTGCCTATAATTTTTTAAAAGAGGCCAATCAAAAAGTATTGATTGTAGTAGCAGCTATAGATATACCATCAAGAACACAAATTAGGCAAGAACACCTAAGGGCAGTCTACATTAATAAAGATGATAAGGGGCTATTTTTCCCGCATACCATTTCAAATACAGAAGAAGTGATAGGAGCTATCACTAAGTATGATATTAAAGTAAATAAGCCTATTCAGAAAACACCAGAAATGCTTGTTTATGATGAGGAAATGGCCTTAGCTTTAAACTACAAAGGGGGAGTAGATAATGCTTACTTTATCCCGGAAGATAAAAGAGTTATTGCGATAGAGGTAGACGCATCAGGCGCTGTCAATTACAAACTAAATAGAGGAGATTTTGTAGACTTAATCTTTACTTCGATAGATGAGGGAAAAGGGGGTTACTTTTCTACTATACTTACTGAACATATTCCTATATTTGATATAGAACCTATGAAATCTGATGCAGCAAACAGCCTAGAAAAGAAACAAAAGATTCTGCTCTTAGCTACGCCAGAAGAATGCATCAAGATAGCGGTTGCAAAGAGAAACGGTATTATTGATCTGATGCTTAATCCACTTAGCGGTGAAATAGGGAACAATGAAGCCATACACTTAATGGAGTTCTCAGTTAAGGAACCTACTTCAAAATCAGAGATGATAAAAGGGCTGGAAGAATTTATACAGCAGCAAGATATTTCAGAAGAAAACAAGCAGGGCTTATTGGCTGATTTAGAAAAAGAGAAAACTAAAGAAACAATCAAAAGATCAATAGAAGCAGGGGATCTTTCAGAAGAAATGAAAAATGAACTTCTAAAGATATTAGATAAGTAGTCCTAAGTGGTAAGGGTTTTATTAAATCTCATTATGCGTTATTACCTTGATATAGAGGAAGGAGGGGAGCGGACTATATTAAGATAATATAAATAGATTTAAAATCAGAAAGGGGAAAATCATGAATAAAGTTAGAATTAGAAGATTTATCAGCTTGATGCTTACAATTATTTACATGGCTGTTACAGTTCTGCCAGCGCAGGATGTATATGCCAAGACAGCAAGTAAGTCATCAAGTAGCAGTAGCAGCAGCAGTAAGTCATCAAGTAGCAGTAGTAGTAGCAGTAAACCATCAAGTAGCAATCAATCAAGTAGTAAAAACAATGTAAGTAATAAGAGCAGTAACTATACACCAAGCAGTAGTTCCGTTAAAACGGGTACATACACAAGCACTTCAAAAACAACCAGTACAAGTACTTCAAAAACAACCAGTATCAGTACGAATACTAAAAGCACCACTTCTAATGTTAAGCCCGCATCAAGCAATCCATTTACAAGCATTGCAAACAAGGTGAAAAGCACTGTTACAAATGTTAGTAAGAGTATTGCTAGTAACGTAACCAAGGCAACAAGCGCAGTTAAAAGTGCTGTATCAACAACTGCTAAGACTGTACAATCAGTAGTAAGTAATGTCAAAACAGGAATAAATAACGTAAAGACAGTTATAAAGAACAATACACCAAGTGTACTTAAAAGTATTGCAAGTAAAGCGATAGCAACTACAAGCAAGGCTATAAGTAACATAAAGACTGCTGTTAAAACTGTAGCAGATAATACAAAAAGGGCAATTACAAGTTCCCCAAAAACTGTAGCAGCAGCAATCAATACAGGAACATCAAAGTTAAAACAAGTAGTTAGTTTAGCCAAAGATAAAGTCTCAACTGGCTTAAAAGTAATAAGTTCACAAGTTAATAAAGTGGTATCAAATGCTAAAGTCGCCATTAACAATTCGGTGCAGAAAGTAAAAGATGTTACGACCAGAGTCTCCACTTTATTCCGGAACACTGCAAGTGCAATATCAAATGGTACCAACAACCTTGTAAAAGCAGCAAGTAATGGTATTAAAAGTGCAGCAGTATCTCTAGGTCAAGGGGTAGCAAATGCCGCTGGATCTATATGGAATGGCGCAGTTAAAGGATTTAATGCAACTGTAAAGGCACTAGACAGCAGAGCAGGACGTGCAGTACTAGGAACATTACAAACTGTAGGAGGCGCCATACAAATAGGAGTAGGAGCCAGCTTGTGTGCAACGGGAGTAGGTGCTATAATAGGAGCACCGTTAATGCTTCACGGAGCAGCAGATGTTGTACAAGGAGCAGGCAACACGTTCTATGCAGCAATTAACAGTAAGAAGACTATGCCAAACTTCATGGAAGAAGCTTATAAGTATGCAGGAAGAGGAATAGGCGGACTTATAGGAGGCAAAGAAGGCGCGGCTATGGGTGAGAAGATAGCTGGAGGCGTATTCTTTGTTGCAGATATAGGGATGGGCTTAGTAAGTGGTAAAGCTGTATTAAATGTAGCTAAGGGAGCAAAAGGAACAAGCTTTATAAATGGTACCAAGAAGGTTTTAACATCTTATGGAGATGAGATGCTAAAAGGAGCTAAAGGGGTATTTAAAGCAGTTAAGGAGATCCCAGCTGCAGCGAAAAAGGTTGTAAAAGTTGTGCCTGAAGCATTTAGCGCAGTAAGTAAGAAGCTTGTAAGCAGTATTGATAATCTTACTAAGGCAAAGCCAAAAGTGACTAACGTTACTAATAATAAGCAACTTCTAAAACTGGATCTACAATTTTTTGGAGGGAAAGCAGATAATGCAACAACGGGAGTAAGTGACGTTAACAAGGGTCTGCAAGAAGCTAAATATCAAGTTGGTGCTTATAAAGACATTAAAGGAGTTGAGGGGCTTGATGCACATCATGTAGGTCAAAAAGCAGCAAAGAAAAACCTAGTTCAAAACTATGATCCTATGACTGCCCCTGCAATTAATGTTCCTAAGGTAGGGCATACAATTAATGGGCCAAATGGAATTGTATCAAGAAGTACAAAAGGGATAACGGATGCAAGACAATTAGTTGCAAGAGATTTATTCGAATTAAAGAGAGTATATCCCGATATTTCTAATTCAACTTATAAAGAATTAATCGAAATGAATAAAAACATGTATCCAGAAATGAGAAAATAAGATGAATGATATTTTTATTAAGAGCGTATATCAAACTATAGTACAAGAAAATAAAGGAATATATAAGCGATTATTTGAGGAAACGGTTATAGACAATAGAACTACTGAATATTGGAAAAAAGCATTAAGTCTTTATAATAATTTATCACAAGAAAATAAAGAA
>CALJTN010000058.1 GCA_937976175.1 uncultured Clostridiaceae bacterium
TATAAGGTGGAAGCTGAAAATTTGGAGGGGTTATTACAGCTGCTTAGCGTTCATAAAGCAGATATAACTAATATAGAGATTAAAAAAGGTACATTCAATGACGTCTTTTTGGAGATAACAGGCAAAAAGATTAGAGAGGAGACTTAAAATGAATACTGTTTTTACATTATGGAAAAGGGGGCTAAAAGCCTTTGTTAGAAATAAAACAGGGTTAATATTTTCTTTGATTTTTCCATTTTTCTTTGTTTATGTATTTGGGGCAATTTTTAAAAATGAATTTATAGACAACCCTATAGCCTATATGCTTTCAGGAGTTATTATTACAACGGTATTTGAAAGTTCTCTTAATTTAGCCTCAACAACCGTTGACGATATGGTAAGTGGGTTTATGAAAGAGGTTTTGGTTTCTCCTGCAAAGCGAATAGCTGTTGCAATGGGGCAATTGCTATCAGCGACTACGGTAGCTACGGTGCAAGGAATCTTAATTTTAGTGATTGGATTATTTATTGGTATTAAGTTTACTACATGGACTACTCCCCTATATGTGTTAATTGTAATGATCAGTATTGGTTTGGGTTTTTCAGGAGTAGGGCTTTTTATGGCAACAAAGGTACACAACGGTCAAACCTTCCAGATTGTTAAGACAGCAGTAACTATGCCGTTAACGTTCTTGTCCGGTGCTTACATTCCTATATCCATGCTACCCGGTGGACTTAGATATGTTTCCTATATTAATCCAATGACTTATGCGACTGCATGCTTTCGGATGATTGTACTAGAAAAAACAAATTTATCAATGGCTGAACTTATAAAAGAGGGATTAGCCATTAATATTAATGGTTTTATTGTTACGCCAGTTATGTCTTTTGCTATTATTGTTTTTATAGGAGTGGTATTCCTATTTTTATCAACTATTTCATTTGTTAAAACAGATTTTTCACGTTTGAATAGAAGCGCGACAGATGCCAGTGCTTTATGGAGTTAAGTATATATTTCAAAACTATAAAACGCGAGGGTGTAAGCCTCGAATAATAAACGGCGAGCAGGGGAGTCAATTCACAAGTACAGAATACATTAACCTTTTAAAGAGCAGGATATCCATATAAGTATGGATGATAAAGAAGGAATAAATATATCTGAAGAAGACCCAGATGAATTAGATATCTATAAAGATTTATAAGTGAAAAAATGGTGGATAGAATCATAAAGGTTCACCTCCATGGTCAGTAGGCATAATAGTAACTATTTCATAGTGTCTTTCGTAGATGAGAACTTCTTTAATAAAAGTTTAGACTATGTGTTTCTGCATATCCAAGCTTTTATTTTTTGGTTCTTTGACAATTGTTTATTGAGTTAAACCAAGTATAGAAATTTATAGGCAGCTAGGGTAATGGAAAATTACAATATCCATAGGCATTGTGCTTATAATGCTAATTCACCAAGATTACAAGAGAACCAATATTTTGCGTTTACATACTACATACAAGTTTAAATAGTGTGATGTTTGGTATATAATAAAAGTAAGATTAATGAGAAGTATATATTAAAGACTTGAGGTGAAATGAGATGAGTATAGAAAATCTAGCACTATCTAATGATGTTATAGAGCTATTAGAAGATTTAGGGCAAACAAAAGTACCAGATAAAAATATCAAAGTTGCAATAGCAGCAGCATTATTTACAAGTAGATCTATTTCTTTAGGAAGGGCGGCTGAGATTGCAGAGGTCGCATTAGCTGATTTTATTAGTATATTAAATCACAAGAATATTCCATGGAATGAATACACAGAATACGACCTCAATCTAGATAAAGCATTCATGAATGATATAGTTATCAAGGAGCCCTTAAATGAGTAAAATAGTATGTAATTCAAGTCCGATAATTGGACTTTGTATGATAGAAAGATTATATTTACTATGCGGCTCTTTGATGAAGTCATTATCCCGCAGGAAGTTTATAATGAGATTGTTGTATCTCAGGAAAGATTAGGTGCTTTTGTTAATTGAAAAGGGATATAGGGTATCCGTTAAACTTTATAATATGATTTTACAGCAGGCTAATGAATAGTAAGTACTAATAGTAGAAATCTAAATATATTTTAAAAGCCAGGGGTGTGGTTATGAGGTATGTAATCTTACCTCAATGGTTATAACCCACGAATTTTTGACAATTTGTTAGAAGACGTGGGTTATCTAAATTTTAAAGAAAATAAATTGTAGGATTATCCAGCTGCTCAGTTGCGTATTTTTACTAATACAAAAAAATGGGAAAACATATAATAAATTCCACTTACTTTTTTCGCAGTAACCTTTTTTTATTATAGAAGTAAAGTATCTTAATTTTAATTGTATTATTCTGAAAACAATAATTAGTGTAATTTAAATTTGTAAAATTAACTAGCATAATGCGTAATAGAGGTATAATATATTAAGAAAATAAGTTATAGTGATAATAAAGTAATGGTAAAGAGGTGATGATATGGCAATAGCACCAAGAGAAGCTGCTCATAGAATGATAGATTATTTGCCAGAAGATAAAATTGCTTATGTTATATCAATTCTTAAAGAAATTGAAGGAATAAATATATCTGAAGAAGACCCAGATGAATTAGATTTATTACTAATACGAGATGCTAAGATAGATAATGAAGAAACAACATCTTTAAAGGATGTAGTCAAAGAATTGGGGTTTTCTAGAGATGAACTTCAAGATCGAGATTAGGAAAAAGAAAAATAATGATTTTAAATATAGGTAACAGAGGAGAGACATCTATAAAGATTTATAATTGAAAAAATGGTGGATAGTATCACTACGATTAACGTAACATTTAAATATCTTTGTATATTTATAGATTACCGTTTTTCTATTTTGAACGACATAGTGGGACGCATCAAATAGAAATTCCTAATTTTTATCTAGGAGTATTGAGATAATCTATAAAATTGACTGTTTATTAGAAAAGGATTTAATAGTTAACTAAATCCTTTTCTAATAAATCAAGAGTTTCTGTGGCAGCTAGCCTAGCTCTAAAATATTCATTTAGTATTTGTATTCTTTCTACGTCGGTAATTGCAGGGATTACCAAGCTTAAATAATATATTTCGTTTTTAATATAGTTAAGTGCAGTAAGAGTACGTAGGATTTGAGTATTTTCTTCACTGATGCTCGGAAAGACTCTCAAATATTCAGTGATATTATCATATATTTTTTCAGCATCACTATTTAAGACGTTTAAAGAACCTTCAAGTTCATTTAGGGTTAAGCCAGGATCTTGCAGAGAAAACTGCCCCAAGTCAAATAATTGATTATGAATTAATCTTATACTTCTAAGAAACTGTTGCATGGTTTGTTTATGTTGAGCTGGTGATGGTAGATCTGATGCGGGAGATGTAGCACTTAACGAACAAGAAAACATGATAATTGATAAAAGAATACATATTAACAACCTAAGTTTAATTAAGCGATTCATAAAGCACCTCTATTTATTGGAAATTATATATTTAAGTTATCCAATTTTAGAAGGATTATGTAATATTTTAAGAGTTATAAAATTTAGAAGAAACAGTAGAAATCCCATCTCATAAGCGTAAAAAAAAAGAAAGGAAAAAAAGATACTGATCTTTCACAGTTTCCAGTTGTTACGATAGAACACAAACTTTCAAATAATGAGAGGTCATGTGAAAAATGTGGTTGCGACCTAAAAGTAGTTAAGAAAGAAAAGCCTAGTTACTTACGCTTTGTCCCAGCACATTTTGAAACAGAAGAATATATCATCTATGCGTAATGCAGAGTGCCTCTTGTTTGTTACGAGGCCATTGGTATGGACCACTTTCTAACCGCTCCCAAATGATTGCTTTTATCCGATTTGTGTGCTTGCCACAAAAGAGAAACAATACATTCTGAAAAGGATCAAGAGCAATATAAATCTTATCAAAGCCTTATGCATCATTAAGCATGTGCTAATACCTTTAATACTGATGCTAAAAGTTCAGGCTGTACTGTTTCTGATAATTCAAGAGAAACATTCCCAATTTTAAGAACCATTGAAGGTATAAAAGCGGGTGTCTCTGAAGGTCTTGGGGGCTCTATCGGAACAGGAACTTGAATAAATCCAGATTAACAGTGTTTATGGCATAATAAAAATACAGAGTTATGCGATATAATTCACAAATTCTTTTATCGTTTAAGTTGCGAAACAGAACAGTAAAGGAGACTGAAAGGATGTTAAAATTGCTTCAACAAGAGTATAGCAAACTCGGAATAAGTCCCTCGTAAGAGGGACTATCCCAAGCTAACAGTCCTACCCTACAAGGGATGGGAATTATCAAAATAACGTAAGGTCTAACTGAACATATATTTTATAGCCCCGACATTAATGAAATAATACCTCTATTAAGAAAAAGATGGATCATATTTACTTGAAAAATTCGTTTAAAGGAGTACCTACTATGATGAAAGAAAAGATTATAAAAAGACCCATGGTAAGCTTTGTAATAATGAGTTATATAATTTTTATAGTATTATTTATTTTAACTGGTATAAGTATGATGATTGAAATGCCTAAGGCCACAACCAAATTTTTGCAAGTAATATCAGCATGGTCATCAACCTTTGCTTTTTTAATTGTATTTAAGAAAGTTTACCCAGGATTGAAACTCAAAGAGTTTGTGAAAGAGAAATTTGTGCAAAAGCTAAGTCTTTCTATAGTTATTTCAATTATTTTAATTCAAACCCTAATATATGTAGCGACGATAGCGTTGTTGCCAAGTGCAAATAATACTTTCGGGATTACAATAACATTTGCAGGGATAACTACGATAATATATACATTTTTTGAGCACTTACGATGGGGACCACTAGGGGAACAGATCGGTTGGAGAGGGTATATGCTAAATGAGCTTCAGAAAAAATACTCAGCACTGACATCCGCCTTAGTAAAAGGAATCTTATGGGGATTTTGGCATGCACCATTATGGTTTGTCCATGGATATACGGGTATGAATTTAATAAAGCTTTGTGTATTCTATATGATCTCATTACTATCGATTAGTATTGTTATTACATTTTATTATAAAGTGAATAACAATTTATTTGTACCTATAATCATCCATCAATTATTTAATTTTTACACCTCCAGTATCAAAGGAGAGTTCTTAGATGTTGTGATGTATACTGCTATTTTATATTTTATTTTAGCCGTGCTAATGGTGATTATAAATCCAAAAGGAGTATTATATCCATCAAAAAAGTTAAACAAAGGGATGGGTATATAAACTTATTATTTTAGAAGTATACAGCAATATTATAAAAATTAGGGGGATAACAATGCTACTTAAAAATACATTTTATCTAGATAAGGAACTAGAATTTAAGCGGGGACATATCTTAATTGAAAAGGGCGTGATTACTAACATTTATGATTATGACAAAGATATGCAGTACACAGGTGAGATTTTTGATTGTTCCCAGTACTTTGTCTTACCGGGCTTGATTAATGCCCATACCCATAATCCTGGTACATTAGCTAGAGGATTATTTAGAGATATGGAGCTAAAGGATTGGCTAAACGAGTCCTTTCAAGGAAAGTTACAAGAAAAACTGTTTAATTATATTGATGAAAGTGTAGGCAACGAAAATTTTAGAATCCTTTGTTTGAAAGCCTATGCAGAATATATAAAGCAAGGAATTACATATATTGTGGAGACTGGACAGGCGGATAATTCAGAAGAAGCAATAGTAAAATGTCTAAGGGAAATTGGGTTAAAAGGAACCAGTGATTTGTACGATACCTATGAAAATAATGTGCACTTAGCATCGGATGCTATTAATATTTGTGCGCATTTTCCAGAAGAAGAGGATATCACTGAAAAATGGATTGAGTTTTGTAAACAACTAGAAGAAAAGTACAAACCCATATTTATGACTCATTGTTTAGAGAACGACTGGAGAAGAGATGTAATTATGGAGAAGTTTAATTGTTCTACTGTTAAATTAATGAATAGAGAGAAGTTACTTAATAGTAGGATGATATTATTTCATTGTGTTCATGTGGATCAAGAGGATATGGATACCATTGCAGAAAAGGGAGCTTCTATTGTTTACTGTCCTGTATCAAATATGTGGAGCAACGCAGGAGAAGCGCCTATCCAAGAGTTTTTAAAG
>CALJTN010000059.1 GCA_937976175.1 uncultured Clostridiaceae bacterium
TTCCTCCATTTCTTATAATAGAAAACATATAAGAAGTTACATCTTGTCTAAAACCTTTAGCCCCAGATTGCGTAATGCCTAATTGCTCTTCAATAGAACGCATGAATTCCTCATCTGGGTTTAAGTCCTCTCCAGTACTCACATCTTTTATTTTTGTTTTATTAGCATAAGCTTCCGCATGATCTAAATAATTATTAAATAAATCTTCTGCTTGTTCTTTATACCCATGAATAAAGGCTTTGGTAACTTCCTTCTCTAACATTTTATGGTATTCTTTTTTAATTGCATCTTGCAAAAAAGCTAAATATTTCTTCTTAATTTCTTCTGAAATAGTCATTTCTTTTATTTCCTTTTTAAGTACATCCATAAGTCCTATGGGATTAATGCATTTATGTTCTGATTCTGAAAGAGCCGTATCAATCGCTTTTGATATAAAACGAGTAGATAGTCCACTCATTCCTTCCCTTTCTGCTTCTTCTTTAAGTTCTAAAATATCAATGCGTTTTGTAGTGCCTTTTTCAATAATTTCCTCGCCATTATAAATTTTAAGTTTAGTAAGTGGATCTACCTTAGCCGAAGGTGTAAGTCTTGATAAAATAGCAAATATTGAAGCTATTTCTAACGTATGAGGAGCCATATGAGATTGAAACTTAGACATTTTTAACATTTTTTTATAAATTTTTATTTCTTCATTTAGTTCTAAACAATAGGGTACTTCTACTTTAACAATACGATCTAGTATTGCTTCATTAGTATGATCCGATTTAAACTTATTCCATTCTGCTTCATTAGAATGCGCAATAATAACGCCATCAAAATAAATCATTGCATTTTTCCCTGGTGAAGGAATACTTTTCTCTTGAGTTGCTGTAATCATAGTATGTAGGTATTCCACATCATTTTTAAAGACTTCAATAAATTCTACTATGCCTCTATTACCTGCATTAAAAGCTCCATTAAGTGAAAGAACCCTAGGATCATCTTCTGGATAAAGATCCATTTTAGATATATCTATAGACCCTATTAAAACAGAGGTGTCCTGATTATTTGGATCAACTGGTGGTACTACCCCTATACCTTTTCTGGATCTGATTGAAAAATCAGTTTGAACGACAGGAAATTTTTCATATTCTCCATTTAATTCATGCATAAGTCTATATTTGCATACAGGGCATAAGTCACCTTCTATCTTAATGCCTAAAGCCTCTTCTGCGGGCTTTCTAAGGTGCTTAGGTATAAGATGAAGAGGTTCTTCTCTCATTGGACATCCTTCTAATGCATAAATTGGCTGACTATCCTCTAAAAGCCCTTTAATAGCATCAATAAGCGAAGATTTACCTGCTCCTACCGGTCCCACTAGATAGAGTACCTGTCTTGATTCTTCTCCTTTCATAGCTGCTGAATAAAAATACCTTACAATCTTCATCAGTGTATAGTCAATACCATAAAAATTATTCTTAAAAAAATTAAATCTCTTGATAATATCTTTACCGTATATACGCATAAGCCTTGCATCTTCTTCTGTTTTAACTAATTCTACACCAGATTTAACGAGTAAGTGGTACATACGTTCATGGGCTAACTGATAACTCGTATGATCCTTTTCAAGAATACTTAAATACTCAAGAAAACTGCCTCTAAATCCAGCTGCTTTTCTTTCTTTACGATCCTCTAATATTAATTTGGATAAATTCACCATATATTTCTTTCACTCCTTTGCGAAGACTAACCCTCTCTTTAAAAATATATGGCGCCATTTATGAATACATGATAATTTTTTAGCTTATTTATGTACATTTGCATATTAACTTTATTTAAGCACACAATAATGTTATCTTTAAGAAAGAAGGTGAAGGAACAATGCATTTAAATCCATATTATGCCACACTACTTGATTACTATGAAGATGAGGATGACATGTGTGACCAATTAGGAATTCGATTAAGTGACATTTATACTGATGATGACTGGATTTAAAGCAAAAAGCAGTAGGAAGGTTCCTACTGCTTTTTAATTCAATAATAAAAATCATAATAGTTTTTAATGTCTGCGAGCTTATAAAACTTTTCCCCATTTAAATCTTCGAGGATAGTCATTTTTGAAAGCGGAACTTTTTTAAACAAAGTATCTATATATTTTTTAGATAGATAAACTTCTTCATTAAATTGTGCGGCTATAATACGATATTTCATATAAAGTGTGCTTTGTTTTTTATTTTGCATTTCTTCTATTTCATCTAGAAAAATTTTATTTTTAAAAGTATGTTTCATATACTCGACTAATTGTTTTTGACTTGTCATACGATAATCATCCGTACCATTTTTGATAACTTCTGCCATATCCACATCTATATAAATAATACTTTTGATTCTTGGGTATAAAGTAGGCATTTTATTATAATAAAGATCAAGCTTGTTTTGTACATCATTCAGTGTATACGTATGATCTACTGTTGAAAAATGTGAAATAGCTAGTGCCGAAAGCATCATTGGCTTAGACTTTTGAAAGCTTTTATACCAAAAATCTATATCTTCTAAGTAATTGAACTGATAAGGAACATTATTTCTATACTTAGGGATATAAATATTAAGCCCCACCCAATCTACAAGATGATCTCCTGGATAATAAAGAGGCATATCATAAAGCCTACTATCATCCGCACTCCACACTATAACAACATTATCTAAATAGTTATGAAGAATTTCATAGGCTCTTTCAAAAGTTTCTTTATAGTGAGCTGGCTGAGACACATGACTTGTGAGTGGAAATAATTCTATGAAAATAGGCACATTATAAGGGGCCCTAATATCTGAAATCATACGATATAGGGGTGTTAAGTCAAAATCATTGCCTAAAAGAAGTTTAATATAAGGTACTTTTTTTTGTGCCATACATTTTAAAATTTCTTGTGAGGCCAGACCTTCTGCCATAGTATATTGAAAAACTTTAAAGGTTTGGGGCTGATTTAAAATGTTTTCAAAGGCTACAATATCTCCATTAATATTTTTATTCTTTTGAACATAAGCTCCTAAGTAAATACCTTGTTCGGGTTCATATTGCCCAAGCTTAATGTCTTGTTTAATATAGAGCTCTATAGGTATACTTTTTTTACTGCGATCATTTATACTTACAGACTTACTATCATCTATTTTTTTTCGTGTGCACCCTGTAAAACTCATTGCAAGAATAGGCAGCATCAAAAAAATAGTACCTTTAGAGATAATTTTTTTCATTATGATCACCTCATAGGAATTATGGTCAATTTTGCCTGCTTATATACATGTTATGACTTATTTAAGTACATTTCTATCGTTTTTAAATAGTTGATATAGCGGCCACCTTCGATAGGTATAAGATAATTTCTATCAAATAAGGCATAGGCTATAGATTTTTTTCCTCCCTTAATGGCATTTTCATAATGTGTTTCTAACGTTGTAATATCAACATAAAAGTATTCTTCATATTTTTTAAAATAGACAACTAAAAAAGCTTCACCTCCTTGTTTTTTAAAATCTTTCATGAAGTCTACTTGATGTTTATGTATATTATTAAGCGGCAAAAAATTTTTGCTGGTTTCTTTAGCA
>CALJTN010000060.1 GCA_937976175.1 uncultured Clostridiaceae bacterium
CTTTCATAGAACCCTCCCTTATGTTTATAAAAATGCAAGTATGTTTATTTGTTACATATCTGTATAAATTTTAACATAACCTAATGTAGAAATAAAGAAATTAATTTAACCCATAGTTTCTTTTATAAAAATCACTTTAAATACCCCTATTTTGTTAGAACTTTGTTACAATTAATATATTATTTATAGGTAGTATATAAGTAGAAAGTAAAATAAATCGGTGTACAAGCAGATACATTAGATATATAAGAGAGGATGATTATAATGATAATGAAAAAGAAAAAACAATCTAAGGGAAGTCTATACATAATAATGGGGATTCTAAGTGTGACTTATTTTATTTTAACGCTGGCTACTTTAGGCGGAATAACCTTTGCAGAGTTTTATTTAGGTTTAGGTATTATTTTAATATTAATAGGTTGTGGTAAAAAGTATACAAAACGAGGATATTTAATACTAGTACCAGGGAAGGTCAAAAATGTTATTATGGGGCTAATAGCTTTGGGAATAATATCTTTTGTGGTTCTAGAGACAGTTATTATAGCTTCAGCAATTCCCACTAAAAAAACTGATAGTCATTACCTTGTGGTGTTAGGCGCTGGACTTCGAGGAGAAATTCCCTCCCTTACATTATTGCAAAGACTTGATAGAAGCCTAGAGTATATAAAAAACAATCCAGATATAAAAATTGTGGTATCTGGGGGACAAGGACCAGGAGAAACTATAACTGAAGCAGAAGCAATGAAAAGATACTTAATTAAGTATGGCGTTAATGAAGAAAGCATAATTAAAGAAGACAAGTCAACCAATACCTCTGAAAATTTAAAATTCACCGCAATAATTCTTAAAGAAATGGATAAAAGAGAAAATATGAAAATTACTATAGTAACTAGCGATTTTCATGTTTTTAGAGCTAAGTTTTTAGCAGCAAGGCATGGATTTGAAGCTGATGGTTATGGGGTTATTAGTAAGGTAATACTTATGCCTACTTACTACGTAAGAGAGTACTTTGCAGTTGTAAAATCTTTTGTTTTTGATAAATAAAGTAAAAATTATGCATGATCTTGAAGCATAAATTAGCATTGATTTTCTAATTACTATAACATACCATTAAACTTTTTATAAAACTATTCGATATACCCTATATAACAATTACTGAATTTAGGGAGAGGTGTCGAATTTGAAAAACAAGAAAAAGTTTAACTTTAGAAGTATGAAAGTAAGACTATTAGCAATTTTAATTATTATATCTTTACTTCCTGTAAGTATTTTGGGGGTATTGGCTTATCAAAGATCAAATAAAGTTATAACAAATGAGTTTCACAGAGCTACATCAGAAACGATTAGAGAGGTAAATAGAGGAATTGATAACTATTTTATAGGGCTAGAAGGATATCTTAATATGATGGCTGATAATGTGAATTTCACAGAAATTGGTATTCATCCAGAGTATGAGCCTTTTACGCTTGGAAACTTAAAAAACGTTCAAAGTACAAACGAGGATATTGCAAACGCATATATAGCTCAGCCAAATAAAAAAATGATTATATACCCTGTGCAAGAACTACCAAAAGACTACGACCCAACGAGTAGAGGCTGGTATAAAAGTGCAGTAGAAAAGAAGGGAAAAGTTGCTTATACAGACCCCTATGCAGATGCTTTTTCTGGTAAAATGATGATTTCAATATCTAGGACAGTAGAAAACCAAGGAAAACTAGTAGGCGTTATTTCTTTCGATATTAACCTAGAAGAGATTGCTACAACGCTTTCAGGTGTAAAGATAGGGGAAAAAGGATATGCATTTATTTCTGATGCTAAAGGCATAATGATAGCGCACCCCGATGATACACTTCTTGGTGGAGATATTGTTACTACTTTAGCTTATTGGGAAAATGCAAAAAACAATGAGGCAGGTCACCAAATCTTTAATTATAAAGATGAAGATAAATTTATAAATTATACTACAAACAAGAATACAGGATGGAAAGTAATGGCTTCACTGTCTGTTACTGAACTTACAAAACATTCTCGTACTATTATGCAAATGACTCTATTAGTGATTTTTGTTATAGCTATTGTTGCCGTTGCTGTAGCAATGTTAGTAAGTAGCGGAATATCAAAGAAGTTAGAAAAACTCATAATCACCTTTGAAAAAGCTGCTGAAGGTGATTTAACTGTAGGGGTAGACATACATTCTAAAGATGAATTTGAAGAGGTAGGAAATCACTTTAATATAATGATCAGAAAGATAGGGGAACTTATACTTAATGTGAAGGCATCTTCTGAGGTTATGTATAAGACTTCCGATAGAATAAGCAAAATGGCTAATGAAACGAATATAGCAATAGGTGAGGTTGCTTTAACTATTGATCAAGTTGCACAGGGAGCCTCTGAAACAGCACAGGACATACAAACTGGTGCAGATGCAGTAAATACTCTAGCAGGTCAAATTGAGAATATAGATGGGTTAACAAGTGAAATGATAGGAATATCTGAAAATTCAAATAGGCTTGGAGAAGAAGGCTTAAAGGTTATGAGTAAACTAACTGAAGCAACTGAGAAGAATAACAAGGCTTCAGTAGAAGTTGGTCAAGTTGTTTCTGATATGAATAGTACTACTAACCAAATAGGAATGATCACAGATGCTATCAATAACATTGCGGAACAAACTAATCTATTGGCTTTAAATGCAGCAATAGAGGCTGCAAGAGCTGGTGAAGCTGGTAAGGGATTCTCCGTAGTTGCAGATGAGATTAGAAAACTTGCAGAACAATCTACTTCTGCTACTAATCAGATACAAACTTTAATAGAAACAATAAAAAGTAAGTCTGGTATGGCGGTTCAATCTATGGAAGAAGCAAAATTCATTGTATTAGAGCAAAACCAAGCGGTATCTAACACAAAGGACATATTTAACAAAATATTAGAATCCATAGCAAGCTTAATGAAAGAAATTAAGCTAATACAATCATCAATAGTTGAAACTAACAAAGGCAAGGAAGAAATAGTAACAAGGATGCAGAATATATCTGCTGTATCTGAAGAATCTTCCGCTAGCGCAGAGGAAGTTTCAGCGACTACACAAGAGGTTACTGCAATTATGAATGAATTTACAAACTCAGCAGGAGAACTTCAAGATCTATCTACGAAACTAGAGGAAGAAATTAATAAATTTAAGTTGTAAGATTTTAAGGGTCAATGTTATTATCCCAGATAGTTCTAAGGTTTATAGAACTATCTGGTTTTTTGTGTTTAAAAGAAGTAACAGAGCAAAGAAAAATGGCAAAGAAGGGTTAGGTTTATGATTTAAAAACTAATCTGAACTGATAGATTTTAAAACTTTAAATCTATTGGTACATAAATCTATTTGTACCTTATTATTTTCAAAGACATCCACTGATAGTTCTTTTGAGACTAACTTCATATTATCAAGAACGTCTTCATTATCTATGTAATCCTTTTTTATAACCATTGAGAAAATGAAGATATCCTTTTGCTTATCTACTTTAACATCTGTTTCTGAATCAACTTTAAAAAAATCTTCAGCTTCCAGGTAATCCCCAAGTTTTTTTGCTTGAGACTCTGTTACATTTTCAGTATAGAAGAGTTTATTTTTATTGTAATTAAGCGCTTTATCAGGAATGTGCTGAGTGTATATAATTGAAGAAATAATTAATGTAAAAATTAAAACCCCTATAGTTATTGGTAGGAAATAAGAAGATCTTTTTCCACCATTTTGAATATGCTGCTTATATAGTGGGGTCTGAGTATTCATAAGATAAGCTCCAATAGCTATGTTAATACCAAAAGATATAGATTTAGAAATTATGGTAGGTATTATAAATGCTAAAGTGTAAAGAGCAATAAAACCAACAATTGTTGAAATAAGGTATGCCCACTTTTTTCGCTGATTTCCACAGCGACCATAATTTAATGAATACATAATTCCAGCAGGTAAAAATGAAAAGAGTACGCTGATTATAATGAATGATTTAGGGTTCCATAATTTTCTTGTAGGTATTGTACTAATGTCCGACATGAATAGCCCTCCCTTATAGTGATTTCATTAAAATTGTATCATAATTTACAGTATGTGAGTACTGGATTATGTGAGTGCTGATTTTCATAAAATAAAATTCAGAATTATTTTCTAAAGGAATATTTTAAGAATTCTGTAGAACATTATACTTAGTAGCATTAAAAAAATACTATATTATGTTTTATGGAGGAATAAAAAATGTCAAAGAAATATACAATATATGAAATTAAAATTTCAGAGGATGCTCTTGTTACTTATGGAGGCACTAATATTAGTGCAACTGATATGGCTGAAAATCTAGGTATTGATAGCGTGATGACTGATTTTCAATGGGATGAAGATATGCTTACTGCAAGAGTCTTAGAGAATATATCAGTAGAGGATGCCTTATCTGAATTAGAGAA
Organism: uncultured Clostridiaceae bacterium; assembly: GCA_937976175.1. Classification (GTDB taxonomy): domain Bacteria; phylum Bacillota; class Clostridia; order Clostridiales; family Clostridiaceae; genus Clostridium_AD. The sequence goes on from CALJTN010000060.1 coordinate 4,444, forward strand.
CGTTGAGTTTATTGAGCGTGTAGATGAAAGTTAATAAGTTTTTAGACTTATGATAAAGTAAATGCAGATAGTTATATATGATTAAGACTACTTGAATTAGTAGTCTTAATTTATATTTAAAAATAAGTAAATATACATATATTTCCAAGGAAATATATTCTGCAATAACTGATATATAAGTGCGTTATCACATAGATTTCACAATTTATTTCCTCATGAAGCAAGGTAAAAAATGTGGTCATTAGCTGTTGAAGATTTTAAATATAAATAATTACTTGTGGTTCCTCAGTTTATGATAGTAGGTTATTTAAAACTAAAGTTTCTCGTTATTATAAATATAAAGAGAATATCTTCATATTATATACACATTAATTTTGTATTATGGTTACAAAGAGGGTTGCCTATGAAAAGTCATAGCATTGGTTTTAAACAATACAAGACATTATATGCTTCATATAGGGGCTCCTTTGAAAATATATATTGACAACAAAAGAAGCATTGTGGTATCATACAAACAATAACCTATTAAAACGATAGGAATACTAGGAGGAATACAAATGAAAAAATTATCTATATTAATTAGTACTTTATTAATAGCTACTGTGGGACTTGCAGGTTGTGGAACAAAGACTAGCCAAAATACTGACTCTAAAGATCTATTATCAACAATAAAGAGTGAAGGAAAAATACGTATAGGTACTGAAGGCACATATGCACCGTATACTTTTCATGATAAGACAGGAAAGTTAACTGGATTTGATGTTGAAATTGCTGAGGAAGTAGCTAAACGTCTTGGTGTAAAAGCAGAATTTATAGAAACTAAGTGGGATGGTATGTTTGCAGGCCTTGATGCAAAGAGATTTGATATGATAGCCAATCAAGTTGGAATTAAACCAGACAGACTAGAGAAGTATGATTTTTCAGATCCATATATAATTTCAAAAGCAGTGCTTATAGTAAGTAGTGATGACAATACTATTAACAAGTTTGAAGATTTAAAGGGCAAAAAATCTGCGCAATCATTAACTAGTAACTTAGCTAAAATTGCAGAAGCAAATGGTGCTGTGCTAGAGCAAGTTGATGGTTTTAATCAAGCAATTGATCTTTTAACTTCTAAAAGAGTAGATGCTACAATCAATGACAGTTTATCTTACCTTGATCTTAAAAAGCAAAAGCCAGACCTTGCTATAAAAGTTGTTGATGAGGAAGAAAATGCGCAACCAAGTGGAATCATGTTTAATAAGGGAAATAAAGAATTAGTAGATGCAGTTAATAAAGCATTAACAGATATGAAAGCAGATGGTACTTATTCAGAGATTTCCAATAAGTGGTTTGCTGCAGATGTATCAAAATAATAAGGTAAGAATATGAACCTTGATGCACAAACACTAAGAATATTAGAGATAATTAAAGATTCTTTCTTTCCTTTATTAATAGCAGGTGTGAAGGTTACCTTTCCCTTAGCAATTGGTTCTTTCATACTTGGCTCAATTGTGGCTATGGCAACAGCACTGGCACGTATTTCAAAAAATAAAGTCTTGGTTTTAATATCAAGGTTTTATGTTTGGCTAATAAGAGGAACGCCCTTGCTAGTACAACTATTTATAATATTCTACGGATTACCAAGGGCAGGCATAACTCTTGGACCCTTAACAGCAGGAATTATAGGTTTTACTTTAAATGTTGGAGCCTATAACTCAGAAGTAATTAGAGCAGCTATTCTATCTACACCTAAGGGACAGTGGGAGGCAGCATCTTCAATTGGCATGACACGTAGACAAGCATTGATACGTGTCATTTTACCACAGGCAGCTAGGGTATCTGTACCGCCATTGTCAAACTCCTTTATAAGTCTCGTTAAAGATACGTCCCTTGCTGCGGCAATTACTTTAACTGAAATGTTTCAGATTGCTCAAAGAATAACTGCAGCAACATACGAGCCATTAGTATTGTATATTGAGGTAGCATTTATATATCTACTATTTTGTACCATACTATCTACACTTCAACAGAAGATAGAGAAAAAACTTGAAAGATATGTGGCTAGGTAATTGGAGGAATTTTATGATTAATATTCAAAATTTACACAAGAGCTTTGGTGATAACGAAATTTTAAAAGGTATAGATTTGCAGATTGCAAGGGGCGAAACAACAATTATTATAGGTCCTTCAGGTTCAGGTAAAACCACTCTTCTTAGGTGTATAAATTTATTAGAAGTACCTAATAAAGGAACCATAAGCATTGGAGATAGTAAGCTTACCTTTAATGAAACTGAAAAACCAACTGAGAAGGAAGTATTAATACTCCGAAAGAATACAGGTATGGTATTTCAAGGATTTCATTTGTTTCCTCACATGACTGTAGTAGAAAACATTATGGAAGGTCCTGTTACAGTACTTAAGAAGTCTAAGAAGGTGGCTTATGATAAAGCACTTGTGCTTTTAGAGAAGGTTGGGCTTTCAGAAAAATGCAATAGCTATCCTCATGAGCTTTCAGGAGGACAACAACAGAGAGTTGCTATAGCCCGTGTAATGGCTATAGAACCAGTAGTGTTGTTATTTGATGAACCAACCTCTGCACTAGACCCTGAACTTGCAGCTGAGGTGCTTAAAGTTATGAAGGAGCTTTCTGTTGAAGGTATGACAATGGTAGTTGTTACTCATAATATGGG
>CALJTN010000061.1 GCA_937976175.1 uncultured Clostridiaceae bacterium
CTTCCTTTTGAAACAAATCCTTATCTCTTACTATTAAGGCATAGGTTGTAATAACAACTTCGTTTTTATGTATTTCCTCACTAAAAGTCTCATAGCTCCACCTATTATTTCCGTGATGAATCACGGACTTAAGCCCAGGTGCAAATTTTTCTATTTCCTTTTCCCAGTTTCCCACAACGGAAGTGGGGCATATTATCAAAGTCGGTTTACGCGTTAACCCTTTTTCTCTCTCGTAGAGCATAAGACATATACTTTGAACTGTTTTACCAAGTCCCATGTCATCAGCAAGACAGGAGCCTATACCATGATTTCGTAAAAAAGTTAACCAATAAAAACCTCTTTTTTGGTATTCACGAAGAGTACCTGTAAAACCTAATGGAATATCTACTTCTTCTATATTATTCAAATTAAACAACTTTTGAAAAAAATGCTCTACAGCTTCCTGATTGTCTATATTATCAACAGTAACTCCAGGAATTATTTCCTCTTCACTTAAGTTAAGTCTTAATAATTCTCCAACTGGAATCTTACCGTTTAAACCTTTTTTCATCTTCATCTTAGCAAAGGCTTTAATTTGATGTATATCAACCTCCACCCATTTACCCCGTAATTGAATAAAGGGGACCTTTAAGTTTGAAAGCTTTTCAAACTCTTTCTCACTTAGCTCATCTCCCTCTAATGCCATTTTCCAATCATATTCAAGAATAGTATCCATACTAAATGTACTCTTTGCTGCTAGATTATTACTTGTACTACCGTTTTTATCCTTTAATTTAACCGAAAGCTTTGAAGGTTTTTTCCACCAAGCTGGAGCAATAATACCAAAGCCTTTTTCCTTTAAAAAATAAGCTGACTCCCTTAAAAACGAATAGGCTTCCTCCATAGATAATTTGCACTCTACAGGCACTGCATGGTAAAGACTCCTTTCAATAGGAATAAATACTTTTGAGGCAACTGCTAAATCCTCTAGAAGCCGCTCTTGAGGATTATTAAATTTTTTATTTAAATAGGTAATGGTATCCACAGATTCTTCAAAAATCATTTTTGCTGGTAACATAAGGCTGAGATCATCTTTTGCTTGAAGTAAATATTCGATTGTCCAATCCTCTTCTTTTATAGGAGGAATAACCTTGAAACATGTACGAAATTTGAAGTTATTGTTTTTAATTCTTATAGGTTCTATCCATTTCTTATACTCATTTAGCATTTTAATTTGGTCACTTGTATCCACAGGTATCTCTGGAGATTTTGAGAAAAGAGAATGTATCCAAATGCTGCTTAAGTTATTAAAATCACACTTCGCATTACTATTATCTTTGTTTATTTCACTGCAGCTATTTCGCAGCATGCTGTCAATTATGGAGTCCATGAAATCACTCACTAGTTTACTACTATTTGTGTATATAAATTCCTCATTCTCTAAAGGAAAATATGCCTTACAGTCCGTGGGCATATTGTTGCATAAAGCTTTCTTTTTATGGATATACTCAGAATCGCTGGTGTGCCATCTCCACTTAGAATTTACTTTTTTATGTACTCTATCGATGGTTAAGGAAGGTAAATATTTATGCTTTACTATTAGTTCCGCTGTAAACTTTGCTACTGTAATCCAAAACCTTAATTCCTGTGATAGCTCTACTTGCCTTAGGTAGTTTTTTTCTATATTTAAAAGCATATCAAAGACATCTAAGTTAGCAAAAGCAATGCCCCTAATTTCTCTTCTTAGAAGCTCCTTTTTTGCTGCATCATATTTATATTTTCCACACTTTATTTCTAAAGCTGATTTATTTATCTTACTACGCAGCTCTGCAACTGAGGCCATTTCTTCATATAGTGGAAGCGCATTTTTAGGTATTCTACCCTTTCTTGTGCACTTTGTCTCTCCACCCTGACCCCACAATATAAATGTGTGCATGCCTTCTGTAGTTTCTATCCATCCGCCATTTAATATCAATTTTACTTCACCCTCTATTAATGCTGTTAAATCATCACCTCCGAAGCTGTTCACCTTCATGGAAGCTGTAATATTAACGACTTCTAAAAACTCGTTAACATTTTACTGCATATTATATAGTTTACCATATTTAACACAAAAATTTCACTTTATATTTTGTTTTATTATTTTAAATCCCACGCCTTTCTTAAAACTTTATGCTTATACTTAAAAGTAAAGTTATGGACATTCTATCCGATATATAAAACATATATAAATTTTTAAGGAACTCTCAATGAATTGATTATAATTAATCTCTTTTATGAAATCCTATGTATATATCCATTTGAAAGGGAGGGAAAATATGAATAATAATATACTATTAGAATCTGGTACTGGAGAAGTTGAGATACTAGAGTTTGTCATAAATAATAAGCATTATGCAATTAATGTTATAAAAGTTAAAGAGGTAATCCATGCAAATAACTTAACGAAACTTCCTGACTCACACCCTGCCATTGCAGGACTTACACTATATAGAGATAAAATAATAACCTTAATTGACTTAAAATACGTTTTAGAAAAACAGCATAAAAATGAAATCGAATCAAAAATTATTCTTTGTGAATTTAATAAAATCGAGGTAGCCTTTAGTATTGATAATATTATAGGGGTTCATCGTATTAAGTGGGAAAAAATAACTAAGCCCGATGACATTTCTGT
>CALJTN010000062.1 GCA_937976175.1 uncultured Clostridiaceae bacterium
CCATAATATAATTAAATGGAGGTGTGGCTTTTATGAATAATACCCTAACAGAAGAAAACATGAAAAAATTAAAAGAGGAATTTGAATATAGAATGACCGTAAAAAGAGCTGAAATAGCAAGGGAAAAATTAGTAGCTGCTGCACATGGCGATAGGTCAGAAAATGCAGAATATAAAGAGGCTTGTGCAAACTATAGAGAAAATGATAATAGAATTCAATATTTATTAACTATGATTTCAACAGCAACTGTAATAGATAATAAAAATATAGATAGGTCAATATTAGGAATTAATAGTAAAGCTAGAATTAATTTTATACAGGATGAAGATGAAGCTATAGTAACATTAGTAACTACTATGGATATAGCTCCTGAAAATATGCACATAAGTATAGAATCAGATTTAGGAAAAGCACTACTTGGCAAAAAAGTTGGAGATAAGGTTGAAGTTGATGCTCCTGGAGAAAAATATACCGTAGAAGTATTAGAGATATTATAAGAAGAACTGAAATTTTAGCTTCAGTTCTTCTTATAATAATCCTCATAATAGCAGTCTTTATACGCCCTCAGTTCGCCTTATTGCTTCTATCCATTATTTCCCTAATCATTTCTAAATTATCCGTAAGATTACTAAGAGCCAGTACTGCCTGGCCTATTTTGTCATCACCTTTTATGAGCTTATTTTTAACAAATATCTTTTTAATTTCATCTAAGCGTCTTTGTTCCTCACAATTTAAACAACAAACAAGCTCTTTCCACTTAAGCATATTTGCCTCAGCTCCAGTGGTTAAGGTTTGAGAGTCATTCTCATAACTTGCAAGTATTTTATCAAACAATTCTTCATCATTCATAACAGAGACAACATTCTCTGCAATCTTATTCATATTTCTATAAGAACCTTGAAGTTTAAAAGGTGGTTCATTCCTGTACTCATCAGCTTGAGCTGCTGAGTATATATATTCCATGTTAACTTTTAATACAATATCTCTTACTTTAAATAACTTTTCTATAACACTAATATATTCATTAAGCTCATCTATTGAATAAGTTCCCTCAAAGGTAATTCTTTCTCTCTCTACTCCCTTAGCCATTTCAATAAGACCATATAAATCCTTCTGGCTTATATTTGAAAGCTTACTAAGTACAGGATTTGAGGTTAAGCTATTTTCAATGTAACTAAGCTTAAAGGCTTCTTCATTTTCACGAAGCATATCTCCAAGATTATATACATCTGCTCTATTAGAAAGCATATCTGGTATCTTGAACTTTTCACCACTTTCTGTATAAGGATTCCCTGCCATAACAATAGCTACCTTCTTACCTCTTAAATCATAATTTTGCGAAGCACCCTTGTATACCCCTTCAATCTTTCGTTGGCCATCACATAAGGATATGAATTTCTGTAAAAACTCTGGATTACAATGCTGAATATCATCAACGTATATCATTACATTGTTCCCCATTTTCAGTGCAAGATTGAGTTTTCTTAGTTCATCTCTAGCACTAGCATTACTCGCCATGTCTGGATCTAAGGAGGTTACTTCGTTACCTAACGCGGGTCCATTAACTTTAACAAGAATAATACCAAGTCTACTTGCTATATACTCCATCAAAGTGGTTTTACCATAGCCGGGTGGAGAAACTAACAGTAATAATCCCATTAAATCAGTTCGCTTATTTTCTCCTATAACTCCAATTTGTTTAGCTAGGTTATTACCTATTAATGGCAAATATACTTCATCTATTAGCTTATTTCTAACAAAGGATGAAAGTACTTTCGGTTTAAAGTCATCTAAATGCAGCTCATCTTTAAACTGTTCTATAAGTTCTTTTTTAATAGTCTGGAACTTAAGATAATCGCGAGCTACAGTCTCGCTATAATGTTTTAGCCTTTGCATGAATTTTGTATAAGATACTGTATAACTGCCTCCATTAATTACTCCATGAGTTCCAACTAGTCCCTTTATAGTTGTTTGAGTCTCTACGTTGATAACTCTACCTAAACTACCATTACTGTCAATTAACATAACAGTTACTTCGCATAGCACCCCTGATAATTCTTCCGCGTCCAAGGCTTCAAATATACCACTATTATCTAAAACCTCTAATCGATAAGCATTAACCCACTCATTAATAAGATAGAAAACTCCTTCTATATCTTTTAAACTATTTTTAACTGATATTGAGAATTCATCAAAAGCATTCTTCTCTCGTAAATAATTCATAAATCCATCATATATTTTTTTAGCTTCCCTACTAACTACGAAATTTTCACCTTTCATAATCTCTCTGCAAAGGTATTCTGCCGCATCAGGAATATATTTATTATGAAAGAAGGTTAGGTCCTTATAGGTATTTTTGAGTTTTTCAATTATATATGGAATATGATTCTGCAAATTAGGTAATGAATTGAAATACAACCGAACCTTAGCCATTTCTTTTAAACGAACTGCTAGTAGCTTTTTAGTTTCATCATCTATTAAGCGATTCCAAAACAATCTAGCTAAAGCTCTAACCGGGCTTTTATATATTAATAAATCTATATTGTAATGCAGGTCTAGCACTACTTTCAGTATCTTTGCTCCATCACTATCATGTACTCCTTTAGTGTAACCCTCTTGATATCTAGGTTCCATAAACTTTTGAACAAGCTCAACTAATTGTGTCTCCGTCTTTGAGTATAGAACATCTAAGCTCTCAAATTCCATCTTTCTTGCTGCTTCAAAAACTGAATAAGCAAGGTATTCACCTCTATAAACCTCCACATTTTCTGATAGGATACTCTGCTGATACACATGCTGATACTTGTTAATTTCTGCGTGTACTATCTTATCCCAAAAATCTGTTCCAGCTATATGGTAATATAATTCATCATCCTTTTGTACTATAGAAAGATCAACAGCCTTGGTATTTACTGAGAAGTGATGCTTACCAAGTTTTATCACATTCTCTCCATGCACATATAGCTCTTGCTTATCCTTCAAATTGCGAATAGTATCCTCTTTTAAAGTCTTTAACCTTGAACTAATCTCATCAGCCTTAACACTATCTCCCATCTCCCTAAGCTGAGAAATAATATCCCTGACCTTTTCAGCCATTATGTCTGTGGCAAGGTATCCATTTATCTCGTAAATAGAATCAAAACCCTTTACCCTATTGGTTATTCCGCTAATAATACGTTCCGATGAGTTAAATAATGCAACTATTCGTTTATTTAACTTATCTAAAAGTGACTGTTTCTTACTTTCAAAAGCATTATATAATTCTTCTCTTTTATCACTAAGTTTTATTACATAATCTTCAAATTCAGCAAACTTTCCTTCCAGTTCCTGTATTTGAACCATTACCTTGTTAAGATACAGCTCGCATTTATCCACTGTATCTGAAACATCTAAATAATTTACTACAGCTTGACTTAGTAGCTTCATTTGGGAATTAAACTGTAGCGTCATTTCCCTCTTAGCAAATTCCTCTACCCTAGATTTTACCCTTGCCTTTGCATTATTTAAAAGAGAAAATAAGGAGGAAATCTTCTCTATTATCTCAGTTGTCATAGTAGGATCTTCAATTTTAAAGTTGCCTACAATATCTATAAGGATTTCTAAATCCCTAGAGGTTTCATCCATCTTTTCTGTAAGTTCTTTTCCTTCTTTTGACTTATTAACCTTATCAATGGCTGCTTGTAATTTTTCTACTTTTTCCCCGTAAACCTTAAGCCCTTCAGGCTGTATTAAGAACTCAACACATTTCTTCGCGAATTCCTCATTTTTTTCACGAGCACCAGCGTCAAGTGAATCAACTACAGAAAGGTCCGTATATCTTAAATCCCTTAGTGAAACAATCTTCCCTCTAAGATTTCGTATATCAGCCAGTACTCCCACATATTCATAAACACTACCAAAGGTTCCATACTGTATTTTATTTAATAGTTCTTCTGATTCGTTTTTCACATCACTTATTTGCTTTTGAGTTGAGTTTTTTATTCTTACTACTTTTTCAAACTCACCTATGGCAAAAGTTGATGTCTCTTTTATAAGTAGTAGTACCTCTTTTAAGTTATATGCTTCTTCTTTATCTACCCAAAAGTAAGCATCAATTATTTGCTGCGCTTCTTTTACAATATCAAAATAAATACTCTGATAGCCCTCACCCTTTTGAATAAGCTTGGTAACAATGGTGCAATCTGCCATACACTTAACGATATCCTTATTACCAATATTAAAAAGAATGGAATCAGTGTGACCTTCACTTACATAGTTTTTGCCTACATAAGGGGTTTGCCATATCTGTATCATATGATTCTTCCTTGGTTCATTCTCATGTTTAAATACAATCATTTCACCATTATTGAAATGTGAATATCCGCTACATACAATTGGGGTTTCAATTGTTTGCTCAATTATGTTATAGGAATATACTAAATATATGCCGCTTTCAGTATTATAAAAAATATACTGATAGTCTTCTCCATTAGAGGAGCTAATCATCTGATCAAATACGCAGTGCATAGCGGTGACCTCAAATAATTTATATTCTCCGCTTTGTAGATAATAACCTTTTGGGAAAATGAGGCCATGATTTCCTGGTAAAAGCATACAAGTATCTTTAATTGAGTCAACTCTTATAATATTCTTTAATTTGTTGTTAAATACAAAGTATCTATAATCATTTTCCTTATAGGGCCTAATTTTAAGTATTACTATTTCACCTAAATCAGCATAAAATACTTCAGCATCATCAAGGTTCTGGTCCTTATCCTCCACAGCTTCAGAATAAATACCCTTACCTGTCTGCGTATTATCCTCAACTTTGATTGTTAAATCACCACCAAGGGTTTCCACAAATACCTTATCCAGAATTGAAATATGGGGATGAGCACCAGTGCGTTGATCATCCCTTGTTGCTTTAACAAAATTGAATTCATTTTTACTTGCAAACTTAACTTCATGCTCACTTCTACAATCTACATATATTAATTTTTCACCTTCAATTAGCCATTTGAAAGCTTTAATATCCGTGGCATTCTTTCCTGTTTGAAAAATCATGTAGAAGTATGGTTCTACTATTGTAAACTTAGCAAAAAAAGTATTCTTATAATATTTATACAGATCATCAAAGTCTTTCAAAAACTGCTGGTCATAAATTAAGTTAATTGTCTCCTTGTGAAATGTACATTCTTTATATTTATAAATTGAAAATACATCACTGAGTTCTACCTTAGATTTAAGCCCTATATTAACATTGTAACCAAAGATGAAACAATCATCTACCGGTGCCATATCTCTAGGTATACAATTATTCTCTGTTATAATTCTCTCGCTGCTAAGAAGCTTTGTTTCAATAGAACCAAAAACTTCTTTTCGCACCTCATTAAGCCTTTCAACACGTTCCTTTAAGTCATTACCTTGTTTGGCAAGACGATTTTTAATAACTTCATAGGTGCTACTATCCATATCACTATTTTTAATATCTATATCTTTATTCTCTTTATCATCCAATCTTATCTACCTCATTTACGTGTAGTTTCTATAATATTTGCTGGCAAGTTACCAACTCCTGCCTTATTAACAGTTTCTAGAAGCTTTCCGAGCATTGTCTTATCTGCGCCTTCTGCTTCCTTCATCATCCTATTAATACCACCTACTATTGATAGATTTTTCAAATCTTCTGATGTTAGATTGAATCTACCAGTTAACTCTTGTAATTGTTTCTTAAAGTATTCTGGATCACCCGTAATAAATGTGTCTTTAATATCAGTAAGCACTTCACTATTATTTACTAGACGGTCATAAGATTTACCTTGAGTAATTGAACCAATAATCTTATCAAAGAACATAGTTTCTCCGCCAACAATATCAATTTTAGCTGATTTAAGTGCTTCTTTGATAACTGATGCTTGAGCCTCTGCAATATCCTTTTGGATATTGATATTAGCAAGTTCAATCTCTTTCTCTTTTTCAAGTTTAAGTTTAAATTCCTCATGAACTCTACCAACTTCATCTAATGCCTTCATACTATTAGCTTTTTCTTTAATTCCTTCTGCTTCTGCTAGGTACTTTTTCTTTAAGATATCAACTTCAACAGTGCCTTCCTTCTCTTTTACCTCAATCATAGCGCTATCACCTTTAGCCTGTGCTAGAGCTTTTGCTTCTATAACTTTTGATTCTGCTATACCACTAGTTGATTCTTCAAGAATTTTAGCATCAACGATAACCTTAATTGACTCAGCTTCCTTTTGCGCGGCCTTAAGTTTAGCGTCAGCATCAATAATGGTTTTCTCAGCTATACTTTCAGCAGCTTGTTTTAAAGCCTCTGCGGTTCTAACCTTAATAATACCATCTGTTTCTGCTTGCTGCTCCGCTTTTTTAAGAGCTACAGTTTTAAAACGCTCTGCCTCGGCAACTGCACGAGTATCTTTAATCTTCTCTTCTTCAACAACAGTATCTTTTTCAACTGCTACTCTTTCTCTTATGACTATCTGAATATTTTTCTTTTCAACTTCAACTGCTTTCTCCTTTTCAATTACCGCAAGTTCAATTAATTTTTCTTTCTCTGTTCTTTCAAGTAATCTTTTTCTATCAACTCTTTCAGTCTCAACTGCATCTGTGCTCTCTTTTGCTTTCAAAGCAACAATAACTTGTCTCTCTTTATTTTGCTCAGCAACTTCAATTTCTTCATCAGATTTAACTCTTGCAAGCTCCGACTTTAATCTCTCTTCTTGAGATATTTTTTCCGCTTCTGCGGTTTCCCTAGAATTAATAATAGAGATTTCTCGTTTCTGCTTTGCTTCTGCCTCTGCATTTTGCTT
>CALJTN010000063.1 GCA_937976175.1 uncultured Clostridiaceae bacterium
TCTCTTAAAGATGAAACTGTAATAGCTTCTCTAGAAGGCAAAACCGTGCGCAAGGTTATAGTAATTAAAGGACGACTAGTTAATATAGTAGCCTCTTAATAGTAAAGTCATATATGCTAGAAATACTATTTCTAGCAATATATGACTTTTAATATTCCAAAATACGGAAGTTATAATGTATTGACCTATGTACCCATATTTTACCACCACCATTAACACCTGCGAATATTGTGTATATTGCTAGATTAAAAGAAAAGAAGCTATAGCTGAACATTTATGCTTCTCCTGCCCATTGTAGATATAATTTTTATTATAGGGTATAATTAAAATAAACCATAAGTTTAAAAGGAGGAATGCCTTATGTTGCTAAATACAAATAACATAACTTATGAAGAATTCTTAGAAATTGATAAAAACAGCGAGGAATATTTAGAATATATAGATGGACAAATTTATAATCAAGCGTCACCATCTACTATTCATCAACGAATTTCGGTTAATTTCACAGCAGAATTTAGAAATTACTTTAAAAATAAACAATGTGAACTATTTCATGCTCCCTTTGATGTTAAATTAAAGAATAACAAAGAAGAATATATTAATAAAGTCATTCCAGATATAACTGTAATATGTGATAACCATGGTCTAAACGATAAGAATTACATAGGTGTGCCCACCTTGATTATTGAAATATTAAGTCCATCAAATCAATCTCATGACCTTATAACCAAAATGAACTTATATCAAAGATTTGGAGTTAAGGAGTACTGGATAGTTAATCCTAAATTATTTTCTATACAAATCTATGCCTTAAATGATGAAGCCTTATATGAACAAGTCGGAGTATACAAAAATAATGAAGTAGCCTTTTCAAGTGTCTTCTCAGATTTATCAGTAAATTTAGATGATATTTTTTATTAACCACTAGGGTAAGGATTTTACATTACTACAGAAATATCAATTATTTACACAACTCAAATAGGAAAATATGTAGAGAACAAAAGTATAGATTGCTCCGAATGCATTTGAGCAAGCCTTAGTAATTCTCAGAATTACTTGGCGCTGTGAACGCATTCCAGCAATCTATACTTTTAGTTAAAGCATAATATAAGAAAAATCTCTTAACTCATAATAGTATCTTTCTCTAATTTAAACTCCATACATATCTAAGGTTTTTTGAGTTGATTTAAGAAGGCTACTAAGCTCAAAAACTTCCCCTTCTTCTATTAGCTTATTTAATTGCTCCCTATATCTAGTTGCATCCATTAATTTTCCAAGAGAAGAAAGCAGAAGAATATTATTCATTATATCCGATACCAAATTAGATTTTACCTCGAACAGTTTTTGTGCATCCTTAATTTCATCCTTAATTTCTAGCATCTGCTCATCTAACTGAAAAGCCGCATCTGCCGCATTTTTAAGTTTTTCTCGTATATTTTCAGGTATATCATGCTTATACTTATAATTTAAAGAATGTTCTACCGTGGCCCAAAAATTCATTGCCAGGGTTCTAATTTGAAACTCTGCTAATATTTCCGTTTGACCCCCAGCTAAGTTCACAGGGTACTTTATAATCATGTGATAACTTCTATAACCACTACCTTTTACATTTGCAACATAATCTTTCTCATAAACTATCTGCATATCCCGTCTTTCACGAATTAAATTTACCACCTTGTCAATGTCGTCTACAAACTGACACATTATTCTTATTCCTGCAATATCCTCCATTTCAAACTCTATTCTATCCAGAGGAATACTGAATTTATTGGCTTTTTCAAGAATACTAGATATTTCTTTAACTCGGCCTGTAACAAACTCTATAGGTGAATAGTCATTTCTGCGTCTATATTCTCTCCTTATGCTTTTGAATTTTACTTTTAATTCTTCTACCGCCTGTTCATAAGGAATTAGGAACTTTTTCCACTCTCTTATTGCCATATACTCAGTCCTTTACATAAAATTTCACATTTATTCTACCACTACTGATTAGGATCTTACAAACTTCAAATCATGACTTATATTAATATTATATTTCTATTAATTTTCTGTTATAATTAATTTACTACTAAATTAGAATAAAAGCAATTACTTAAGGAAAATATATCTAAATTACATAAACTAATCATATTTCATTAAAATTTATTATGAGGTGATTAAATGGATAAAAAAATATTTTCTGGTCTAGAGAATATGGGCTTTGATAATATTGAAGATATTAAAATTTATAATGAGGAAACTGAAACTATTAAAGAACTAAATGAGGAGACCAAGGAAAAATCTCTTTTATACGCTAAAGAAGTTACTTGCCCGGTGTGTGATCACGTGTTCAAAGCTCCTACAGTAAAATCCTCTGCTTACAGGATGTTAAAAAAAGATAGTGATTTTTTCATTAGATATTCCTTAATCAATCCTTACTTCTATGATGTTTGGGTTTGTAATTCTTGTGGATATTCAGCAATGAAAACTGATTTTCATACTATAAGGAGTTTAGAAATAGATGAGGTTAAAAAATCAATTACACCTAAGTGGCATGGAAGAGTATATCCCGAGGTTTACGATATACATATTGCTATTGAAAGATATAAATTGTCCTTACTAAATTATGTTATAATCAATGCAAAGTCCAGCAAAAAAGCAATCAATTGTATGAAGCTGGCTTGGATGTACAGACTTTTAAACACTGAAGACGCGGAGGAAATGGAACTGACTTTTTTAAAACAAGCCTTACAAGGACTTAGTGATGCCTATTACGCTGAATCCTTTCCTATATATGGCATGGATAAATATAGTGCTATGTATCTTATTGGCGAATTACATAGACGTATTGGTCATACAGACAACGCTTTAGTTTGGTTTAGCAATGTAATAACAACCCCAAATGTAAAGCAAAATTTAAAAGAGCTGGCAAGAGATATGAAAGACTTGATTAAAGAAGAAGAAGCTAAGCTATTAGCTGCTGCTGATAATAAAAATAAGGCTTCTACAGAAAACTTTGAAGCAATAGAAACCCCTAAGAAATCCGGATTTTTTTCTAAAATGTTTAAATAATAAATAAGGCTATTCATCATCACCTGCGGTGCTGATGAATAGTCTTATTTATCCACAATTTATTAACTTTTAACACTATTCTAGAATTTTTAAAGGATCAAAATCTAAATAGTCACAAGAAGTGACTATATACTCTACGCCCTCTATACTCCCTTCATACAACCTATTTAAAGATGGCCCATGCAAATGACCATATATGACTTTTTCCACCTTATATTCTTTTATTATGCTTATAATTTCAGTTTCCTCGAACTTATCATTAGTAGGTGGATAATGAAGCATTACGATGAATTTTTTATATCCCTTCTTTACTGCCTCACCTAATGAAAGTCTTAACCTTATTAGTTCTCTATCATATATTTTTTCATCATGAGCTGTAAATCTTGCAGTTCCCGGGCAATTCCATCCACGAGTTCCACATATAGCAAAATCCTTATAGTTAAAAAAGTTGTTTTGAATAAAGTCCATATCCTTATAAAGTGAATTAAGCTTTGTGATGCTGCTCCACCAATAATCATGGTTTCCCTTAATTAATATTTTTTTCCCTGGAAGCTCATGAATCCATTCTAAGTCTGCCATGCCTTCATCCATATTCATGGACCATGAAATATCCCCTGCGATGAGCACCGTGTCCTCTTTAGAAACTTTACTGAGCCAATTTTCTTTTATTTTTTCATGATGATTACTCCATTTTTCTCCAAATATATCCATGGGTTTATCTGAATTTATGGCTAAATGAAGATCAGATATTGCCCATAACGCCATAGTATTCCTCCTTCATAGTTTCTAGCTTTCTTTCATCAATGCATCCACATCCATTACATAGGCAATAACCTTTGCTATTGCATCATATAATTCTACGGGTATTTCTGACCCTACGTCAACATTTGAAAGCAAATTAGCTAATTCCTCATTTTCCACTATAGCAACCTTACTCTCTTCTGCCTTCTGTAAAATCTTATCTGCAATATAGCCCATTCCAGCTGCAGTTACTATAGGCACATCGTAGCCTTGTTCATATTTTATTGCAGCTGCTCTTTTTATCTTTTTCATTTTAACGCACCTCATTAGTGTTCAAAGTTATAAGCTTGCACTTCTAAAACAAAATACCTTAGTACTATTATACCTTTATATTAATTGTATTAAAACTTCTATCATCAAAAAACTCTCTGCAACTAACTAGTGTAAACTCATTGTCCCTCTTATTCACTTCAATATTAACCCTGTAATTTAGACTAGATAAGTCCTTACCTAATTTTTCCTTACCCATATCTAAAACCTTAACCCAAAATTTATCACAACTAATATCAATATTCATATTGCTATTGTTAATTTTAATATATGCATCTACAGTTCCCATATTTATAGTTTTCACACTAGTAGCAATTTTTACATTTTTACTGTCAATTTTTTTACCCTTTTTTCTATCATCCTTAATAATCAATTTGCATTGATATTCACTTTCCTTAACATTTATAGGCAAGTCTAAATAGTAATACTGCTCTGAAATAGAGTTAAACATTTTTATATCATTAAGTTTTTGCTCAAATACGCTCATAACCTTTGCAAAGGCTTCTGGTTTTAGATTAATCTTATTTTCAATAATGTCTTTAACTATATTTTTAATCTCTTCCGTCTTTACCTTAATTTCTTCTTTAATAAGCAAATCCGTAGTTACCTTTTCTATCTTATTTAAATCTTTACTTACAATTTCCTTATCTACCTCTGAGATACTTAATTCCTTTTTTATCATATTAATAATTTCATTAAGTGAATTATTATTACCATATCCATGAGTCTTAACATTAGTAGCAGTCTTACTCCCTAGTTCAGCTTCATTCATTGCATCCTTTTGTAGGTTATTTAAAGGTGGTTCCACCTGTTGCTTTATATTCTCTAAATTTTTACTACTAGACCCAAACTGTGCTATATTTAATTTTTCCTCCAAATTGCTTAATAATTTCATATTACTGTCTGGAGTTAATGATATTTGCTCAGCCTTAAAAATTTTATCTACTAAAGTTTTCACTTCACCAGTATTAAAATCAGTATGATCTAAACCTAAATTTTTAATAGTAGAACTTAAAACTCTATGGTTAATATCTAAATTCTTTAACTCTTTATTTATGAAATTAACTATTTCTTTTAAATTGTTATTATTCATAGGGTTATCTAAGTTTTGATTTTTATCCACTATTTTTCCACTATTACTTGATAAGTCTTCTGCTTTAATCTGGTTTATATTAACTTTAAGCTGATCCTCTGTAAAGGCCTGCTCCTTAAAACCTTTAAGGCTCACAGCTTCTTCCCCAATTTCTGTGCTCATAAGTGCACGCTGACTTTGACTTGCCTCAGAAGCCTCAATACCCTTCACCATATTTTTAGTTAGGTCGCTGCTTAAAAGATGATTATTAATATCTTTCACATTATTATATAAAGCAGACTCCCCTTTAAATAGTTTCATAAAACTATCCATATTGCCTTTAGTAATCTCTATGTTATTTTCTTTAAATAACAATATCTCATCAACATCCAAACTCTTTAAGGCTTCAAAAAAGCTTTTTAAAGCTTTCGTTATCTCCCTTGCCTTATCACTATTAGCATCAATATCTCTACTCTCAAGATATTTAGCAATAAAAATCTCCTCTTTATCCGCACTCAAGAAGATTTTCTCCCTAAAATCCACTAAATTTTTTATATCAGTTATGTTATCTTTAGTTAAAGGCATGTCATGCTTTATCATTTTTTCAAAAAGTAAGGCATCTCTTTTGTCAGTGCTTAAAGATTTGCCCTTAGTAGAATCCTCTAAAATATCATCTTCAACAGGTTTATCTTGCTTATCTTCATATACTAGCTTTATTTTAAGCTTATCGTCCTCAAAGCCTTCTACCTCAAACTTTAATACACTTCCACTGGTGGCCTGTTCCAGTGGCTTATCTAGTTTTGCAGAAAACTGCCACCCATCTAATAACTTTAAATTAACTTCTCCCTTTTGTTGATCCGTGCCTACTACTCTTGCATTAAATTTTTCCCCAGCTTCAAAAGATATTTTACTAAAAGCCTTTTTAGCTTGTGGATTCTGTAGCGCCCCAATATTGTTAATTATTGACATAAGCCACCCTCCTTTTCTTTTCCTATTGCACTTCTAAAAAACATTAATACTTGATTATCGTATAAAATTATTGTTTTTAAAGGGGAGGGTTAATAATTATTTATCTTCTGTTTTTAAGTTAGCATTTCAAATAGTTCTTAACTGTCCCTAGCTTCTTAAAAAAGAACAAAGCTAAAATACAAATTTTAACTTTGTCCTTTTAAAAATAACTTATTCTATAGTTAAAGAATAATACTTTTTCTTTCCCCTTTTAATAAGTACACTACCCTCTTTAAAATCCTCTTCTAACAGTGTTGCATTTTTATCTTCAATCTTTTTATCGTTAATAGTTAAACCACCCTGTTCAATGAGTCTTCTAGCTTCAGCTTTTGAAGGTAAGATTTTAGTGTATACTAATATATCCATCAATAGCGCACTTTTCATATCTACTGGTATAAATACCGTAGGCACGTTACTCAGGTTAGTTCCCCCACCAAATAATGCTTCTGCTGCTGTTTGCGCTTTTACAGCTTCTTCTTCTCCGTGGATAAGTTTTGTAACCTCAAAGGCTAAAACTTTTTTAGCTTCATTGATTTCAGCATCTTTTAAGGCACTTAGACGCCTAACTTCATCCATAGGTACAAAAGTAAGTAAGCTTAAACACCTTTCTACATCTGAATCACTTACATTTCTCCAGTACTGATAGAAGTCATAAGGAGATGTCTTATCTGCATCAAGCCATAAAGCACCATTTTCTGTTTTACCCATCTTCTTACCTTCACTGTTAGTAAGTAATGTACAAGTCATTCCATAGGAAGATTTACCTTCTTTTCTTCTTATTAGTTCCATACCAGCAAGTATATTAGACCATTGATCATCTCCACCTAACTGCATAGTACATCCATACTTTTCATTTAGTACTAAAAAGTCATATCCTTGCATAAGCATATAGTTAAATTCAAGGAAAGATAAACCTTTTTCTAGTCTCTGCTTAAAACACTCAGCAGTTAACATTCTATTTACTGAAAAGTGTACCCCTATATCTCTTATAAAATCTACATAGTTTAAGTTTAGAAGCCAATTTGCATTATTCTCTAGTATAGCTTTATCATCCGTAAAATCTATAAGCTTTGAAAGCTGTGATTTTATGCAGGAGATATTATAATCAATTTCTTCTTTTGAAAGCATTTTTCTCATATCCGTTTTGCCCGATGGGTCCCCTATCATTGCAGTTCCACCCCCCACTAAGGCTATAGGTCTATGTCCCGCTCTTTGCATATGTGCCATAAACATCATAGCAATGAAATGACCAATGTGTAGACTATCTGCTGTTGGGTCAAAACCTATATAAAATGTCACCTTTTCATTTTCTAATATCTTTTTCATTTCTTCCTCATGAGTAAGTTGTTTTATGTATCCTCGCTCTAAAAGTGTATCATATACATTTGCCATAAATTATTCCTCCTTATTTTTATCATCAATTATTATAAAATAAAAAAAACGCCCCCTAAGAAAGGGACGAAGTAATTCCGTGGTACCACCCAAATTGATTTAACAATCCGCTCACACCTTATAACGTAAGGTAAATCCGTCTCAGCCTACTTTATTTCAGCTTAAAGCTCCAGAATGTATTTCACTATATTCCTTAACTAGTTTACACCTACCACTAGCTCTCTTAATAATTCCTACAGTTACTTTTTTCTTTCATAGCCATTCAAATATAATTTTTTATTTATTTAATTGTATAGATGTATTTAAAGTATATCAAGCTAGTCAGTTGCTATTTTTACCTATTTAGCTATTCCTACATCTGTTTATTTGCCATTTACTCTTATTTACTACCACTTAACTTATATGCAATAAATGCAGAGCTAAAAGCCCTGCATTACAATTAAGAATAATTTTTTACACCTTTATGCTATATAGTCTTTTAAAAAATCCGGTGGGTTTAAGCCCTCACAACTAACATTTACATAAAATTCCACATTATATTTTTTAGCTAAAGAATCTATTTTAGAAAACAATTGTGCCGTAGGCTCAAGTTTATCCTCAACAATATTAAATACACCATCAACAAAAATGGTATCAATATCGTAATCCCTTGAAAGCATACCGCACAAAAAACCGTAAAAATCATTATGACTTTTTAAATTAAACTCATTCGTAGCTACAAATCTCATTTTTCCATTTAGCACTAAAGCAGCTTTGGTATCATTATCAATATATACTACATTTCCTTTAACGTTATCAACCTTTTCATTAGCTAATTTAATCAAAGCCTTTGTTTTACCAGAACCTTTTCTACCGCAAAATACATGAATCATGTTAACCGCCTCCTATTTTATCTAATATAACCAGATAATTATTAAACAGGTCTACATAGTACGCATTATAGTTATACATATTATATATTATTCAGAATATTTTTGCAATATTATAGTTATTTAATAAAATTTTTAATTCCTGGGAAAATTACCTTAAAACTATTATCATCTTTTGAATCCACAAATATTACTTTACCATACTTTGCGAAAGCTTTTTTCATTCGTGCAAAACCTCTTCCAGATTTTATAAATCTTTTTCTATCATCTAAAGCTATCAACTTATCATATACCCACATATTTCTCTTTAAATAATTATGAGTATTAACCTTAGTTGAAAATAAGAGATTACCAGGGCTAATTACACTTACACTATTATAGTTTACGACTATTTCAATTTCCTTATAAAATACAGTATAATCCCTATAAAGTATTGCATTTTTTACTGCTTCATGTACTGCCACCATTGGATAATTTAACGGAAATATTTTCTTAAATAATTCTTCTACTTTATCTAGCATATCTAGTAAACTTCCTTGTATAATTATAACCTCATCAAGGTCATGGTTTACCTTATTTACTATTTTTATAATATTATGAGGTATATAAATACTATTTATTGAAGAAAACACTAATAGCCCACCTAAGGTCACTACTCTTTTATTGTAATCTCTTTCAATAAAAGTTATTCCTGCATTGTCCATAAAACTCAATCTATTATCCTCATTTACCATAATACCCTTATTGAAAAAATATTTATCAATTATAATGAAAAGCTTAAGTCTTATTTACAAAACCTCCATGTTCATTGCCTTGCTGGGATGGATATTATTAATTGGATTTCCAAA
>CALJTN010000064.1 GCA_937976175.1 uncultured Clostridiaceae bacterium
ATTATAATAACTTTTAGCAATTATAAACTAGGGAAGAAGAGGAGCAATATGTTTTCAAAGTTCTTAAATTTAAGTCTACAAAAACAGGAGAAAATACTAGAGGCTGCCATTAGAGAGTTTGCAGATAAGGGTTTTAGTAAAGCATCTACAAATGAAATTGTTAAAGAAGCAGGAATATCAAAAGGAATTTTGTTTCATTACTTTCAAAACAAGAAAAATCTTTTTTTATTTGCCTATGATTATGCTTCAAAGCTTTGTATGGATGAATTCTTTAAAAAGGTTGATGAAGAAGAAAGAGACATATTATACAAACTGCGTCAAATATCATCCTTTAAGCTAGAATTAGTTCAAAAGCACCCTAGTATTTTTAAATTTTTACAAGCAGCAGTACTGGAACAGTGTATTGAAGTTAAAAATGAAATTGAAGAAAGAAATAAAAAGCTTAGTGAGAGTAGCTACAGCAAAATGTTTAACAATATTGATGTATCAAAATTTCGTGAAGGCGTTGATATAAGTAGGGTTATTAATATTATAATGTGGACACTTGATGGGCTAGCTACAAGTAAACAGC
Source organism: uncultured Clostridiaceae bacterium (assembly GCA_937976175.1). Classification (GTDB taxonomy): domain Bacteria; phylum Bacillota; class Clostridia; order Clostridiales; family Clostridiaceae; genus Clostridium_AD. The sequence goes on from CALJTN010000064.1 coordinate 572, forward strand.
AAAAGGTAAAAGCACTGGATACTAAGGGTGAGATTGACTATGAAAAAACCTTCGGTGAAATAGACGCTTACTTAGATATATTTAAGAATTGTTTCTATAAATAGCATTAGCACAAAGTGAAATATTATTAATTATAAAATACCTAAAATACAAGGAGGGTTAAAATGAATGTTATAGAAATTAAAAATTTGACTAAAAATTATGGCAAGGCAAGAGGAATTACAGATGTGAGTTTTAATGTTGAAGAAGGAGAAGTTTTTGGTTTTATTGGGCCTAATGGTGCAGGGAAATCAACAACCATAAGAACTCTACTATCGCTTATTTATCCGACGTCTGGCAGTGCTACAATTTTTGGTAAGGACTGTATAGAATTTGGTCCTGAGATAAAGAAAGAAATTGGATATCTGCCATCAGAGGTTTTCTATTATGACAATATGAAGGTTATAGATCTTTTAAAGTATTCAGCAAGTTTTTATAAGAAAGATTGTAGCAAGAGAATTACTGAGCTAGCCGCGGCAATGGACCTTGACCTTAATAAAAAAATTGATGATTTATCCTTTGGTAATAAAAAGAAAGTTGGTATTGTTCAGGGACTACTACATGAGCCCAAACTTATTATACTTGACGAACCTACTAGTGGACTTGACCCACTTATGCAACAAAAGTTCTTTGACTTGCTAGAGGAGGAGAATAAGAAGGGTGCAACGATTTTACTTTCTTCTCATATCCTAAGTGAGGTTCAAAGATTATGTAATCGCGTTGCTATCATTAAAGAGGGAAAAATAATAAAGGTAGAAAAAATTAGTACCTTGAAAGAGGATAACTATAAAAAATTCAAGATTGAGGTAAAATCAAAGGTAGATAATAATTACTTTAATATTAGTGGCGTCAACGATCTAGATATAAAAGATAACGTAATAAGCTTTTTATTTAGAGGTAACATTAATTCTATTATGAAAAAGATTTCAGAAATAGAAATAGTTAATCTTTGGATTGAAGAGCCAGACCTTGAAGAGATTTTTATGCATTACTATGAAAAGGAGGAGTAAAAGCTATGAATATGTTTCTACACGAACTGAAAGCATATAGAAAATCTACAATTACATGGACGTGTTCTTTAATTGCACTTACTGTTCTTTTCTTAGCAATGTTTCCTGCCTTCTCAAAGGAGGCTGAAACTTTTAAAGAGTTGATGGAAGGATTTCCAGAACCGGTAAGAAAAGCATTGGGGCTTTCTGTAGATAGTATATCTTCTATTTTAGGGTTTTACTCCTATGCATTTCTATATATAACACTATGTGGAGCCATACAAGCTATGAATTTAGGCACCTCCATTATATCAAAGGAAGTACGGGAGAAAACCGCAGATTTTCTTTTAACGAAACCAGTTACTCGCACGCAGATCATGACATCAAAGCTTTTGGCGGCACTAACTTCATTAGTAATTACTAATGTAGCTTATCTAACAGCTTCCAGCGTTATGGTATCTATTGTAAAAACAGAAGACTACAGCTATAAGATATTCTTTATGATCTCTATTACACTGTTTTTCGTTCAGCTATTTTTCCTTGCTTTAGGAGTTATAGTTTCTGTTGCAGCCTCTAAGATTAAATCGGTGCTACCTATTTCACTGGGCACTGTATTTGCGTTTTTTATTATTGGAATGCTAGCATCTACTATAGGAGACGACCTTATACGCTACATTACTCCCTTTAAGTATTTTGATGCAAACTACATCATAAAAAATGCTAGTTATGAGGCAATCTTTATTATAGTAGAGCTAGGTTTTATTATAGTAGCAATTGCGTCAAGCTATTATGTGTATTGTAAAAAGGATATCCATGCTGTTTAAGAAAAGGTAGTTATTTAATGGAAAAAGGAGGTATGTTTATGAATATATTTATTATAGAGATGAAGGCTCATAGAAAAGGCCTTATTATATGGGCTTTTGGTATACTATTTATGGTTGCTTCGGGTATGGGTAAATATGCGGGATTATCCACCACAGGACAATCTATGAATGAGTTATTGTCCCAAATGCCAAAATCTATGCAGGCCATTATGGGAGTAGGAACTTTAGATTTGTCAAAAGCTAGTGGGTTTTATGGAGTACTATTTTTATACTTAGTGCTTATGGCAACGGTGCATGCTGCTATGCTTGGGGCCAATATAATTTCAAAGGAAGAACTAGATAAAACCGCAGAATTCTTAATGGTAAAACCTATTTCAAGAAATAAAATCATAACATCAAAACTATTGGCAGGTTTAATGAATATCGTAATATTTAACATTATCACGTTAGTTTCCTCACTGGCAATAGTGGGTAAATATGGAAAAGGTGAAGACCTAAGTGCAGATATAGTGGTTTTAATGATTGGAATGTTTGTTTTGCAACTTATTTTTATGCTTATAGGCACAGCCATAGCTGCTGCATCTAAAAAGCCAAAGACTGCTACAGCTATATCTACTGCAGTGCTGTTAATAACCTTTATGCTGTCTATAGCAATTGATATTAACAGCAAGCTTGAAAATTTGAAATATCTAACACCCTTTAAATATTATGAAGCTAAAAATTTGATGTTTGGTGGCGGGTTTCAAGGGATTTTTGTAATATTATCAGCTATAATTATCTTAGCAATGGTAAGTATCACATATGTTTTTTATAAGAAGAGAGATTTGAGCATATAGTAATGAAATAGAATTTTAAATATAACATGGAGTTTTCTCCATGTTATTTGTTTAATTTATAGTTTTTGATCCAATCTATTTTTCAGCTTGCTCTTTTCCATTAGTATTGCTATGACCCAATAACCAAGAGTTGCCACAAATAAGGTTAAGCAACAACATAATACAAGTATAATGATGCCAATGACCGAATCTAAACCAACATCATCAAGTACAGTTACAAATATTCGTAGTGCATTAAACTCTAAGAATAGTAAGAGGGTGAAAAATAGCCCAAACTTTTTCCAAAGTTTTTCATACATCTGATATTTTGACTGAGAATCGGTAAAAATTCTTTCATTTTTTTCGTTAGCATGGATTCTGCGAAAATAGTACCATTTGCCTCCAATTCCAGGCCAAGAAAATATCTCATCCCATCCTGAATCTGAAAATAGCTGGTGATAATCCTCTGTGTCTTCTTCCATTGTCACATAGTCAAGCTGATAGATATAATCTATCTTTTCTCCCTTAATGAATTCGTATTTTGTTGGTACCCCCATGTGAAGATTTACAAAATGCCACCCATCATTAGCCATCTTGGATAAAAAGGCCTCTTCTTTCTCATACTGATGAACCCAAAAAGATTTTTTTACGAATTTTTTATTTTCCTGCATTACAAAATACCTCCCTGCCATTTCTATAAAGTTCTTCGATACGTTGAATTTCAGCTTCTAACACTTCTTCACCCAAGGTAGTAATTTTATAATATTTACGCTTGTTCTCTTCTATTGTAATCATAATTAGGTTTGCTTTTTCAAGTTTTGATAGGGTCCCATATAAAGTGCCAGCTCCCAAATTGATTCGATCATGGGTAAGAATTGTGACATGTTGCATGATTGCATATCCATGTCGCTCATCAGTTAATGATAAAAGAATGTAGTAAGCAGTCTCACTCATAGGAATAAAATCTTTTATATTCATACGCATCATCTGTCCTCTCATATCGCATCAAGATACATCGCATCGCGATACATCTTGTTATGATATATTTTATCTTGTATTGAAATATATGTCAATATGTTTTTAACAGAGGATTTTTTTATGCTATTTGTTTTTAATATATAAATAGTATATTATATGTATGATATAACAACGTAATTGAAATAAAGGAGAGTTACAATGAACATAACTATAATTTGCGTAGGTAAAATAAAAGAGAAATATTTAAAAAGTGCTATAGATGAGTATGTAAAGAGACTATCTAGATACTGTAAACTTAACGTAGTAGAACTGGGCGATGAGAAAACTCCAGACAATGCCTCTGAAAAAGAAGAGCTTTTAATAAAAGAAAAAGAAGGAGAATCAATCCTTAAGAACATAAAAGATAATATGTTTGTAATAGCCCTGGACTTAAAGGGAAATATGCTATCCTCAGAGGAGTTATCAAATTACATAAAGGATTTAGGAATAAGGGGAGAGAGTAATATAGCCTTTGTAATTGGAGGATCACTGGGGATATCGAAGGCTGTTTTAGAAAGAGCTAATTATAAATTATGCTTTTCAAAAATGACTTTTCCACATCAGCTATTTAGGGTGATGCTGCTGGAACAGGTTTATAGAGGGATTAGGATAATAAGTGGGGAACCGTATCATAAGTAAATGCGGTTTTAGCTCTGATCATTAATTAATAATGATTAGCACTACTTTTATCTAGAAACATGATATACTTATATAAAAAAAGAAAGAGAGAGAAAAAATATGCAACAGTTTTTTAAAGCAATAGAAGATAAGATAAGAAAATCAGGATATTCTGGAGAAGTTAGTGGCGAAAAAATCTACGATGAAATAAGTAATGAGGCCGAGGAACAAGAAGAAGGAAGTTACTTATTCCTAAAGAAGCAAAATGATGACATCATGTTCGAATACAGAGTGGACATTTTAGAGGACAATATCAATTTATCGACCCTTACGATACATACACCAGAGAGAAAGTACTTTATTGATTTTGATGTAGAATAGATAGTGGTATGGGGGAGTAAATCACTGGGGTAATGGATTATGGTAGCAAATTTTAGGAGATTTAGAACATAATATTATTTATTTAGCAAAATAAAATATTGAAATAATTGCATACTTAACGATATTCAATTAGGGAAAAGAAAAAAATTACGTTAAAATTACTAATATAGGAACTAAAAGTTGTTTTAGAGGGTATTATGAATTTTAGGAAAAGTGCTAATCTTTGCTGGATGGAGCACTTTTTTCTTTGCTTTTAACTTCTATATCAAGACCAAGAAACTTAATCTTAATTTTTAAATGATGTAAAAAAGATTATGTTTTAGAATTATACCATAATTTTTTAGAATATATACACAAGGATAAAATGGAAAAGTTTGATTTGAAGTGGTTATGTTTTTTATAATTTAGCAAAAACATAAAAATAACAAGAGCAATAGATATAAATATTTGACAAACATATCACTTATTGATATATTATATTTAATGATATATCAATAAATGATATATAAAAAGTATGAAGGAGAATTTTATGCCAAGAAAGGATTCTATTGATATTGGTGAATTAACAGATTCTGCTTTTTATATTTTATCTAGTGTTATTGGGGAGAAGCATGGATACCTAATTATGAAAACTATTGAGAAGCTTACTAATAATGAAGTTACTATTGGTCCTGCATCGCTTTATACAACACTGAAGAAGCTCTTAGCTGCAGGTTTAGTGGAATTAAACTGTGACACAGATGAAAATAAAAAAGTATATAAAATAACAAATAAAGGACGAGGGATGCTTATAAAAGAGATTGAACGTAAAAAGCAGATGGTTAAATTCGCTGAAAGTTTTTTAGATTAGTAAAGGAGAGCGGGTATTGATGAATAGTAAATATGTAATGATTAATGGACTTGCCTTTAGTGAAGAAAGTGATATGGAAAAGCTAGAAAATCATGCAGGCCAAGGTTGGATATTAGAAAAAATAGTAGGAGGATTTTTCTATAAGTTAAGAAAAGATAAGCCTCAAAACATAGTATATAGCTTAGATTATCAAACAGAGGCTGATGAGGAATACTTTACTATATTTAAAGAAGCAGGATGGAAACGAGTTCTTTCCTTGGGGAACCAAATGCACATTTTTTCAGCAGAAGCAGGGACTAAACCTATTTATAG
>CALJTN010000065.1 GCA_937976175.1 uncultured Clostridiaceae bacterium
AACTACAAAGCGATAAGTTTTCTTTGTAAGAGCTGGAACATCCATTATTAAGGCACAAGTTGATCCTAGACCAGAAGTCCAGTTTTCTTGGAGGGTTTGAGAAAGAATAGCTTCAATGTTGAATCCAAGAGCAGGTGTAACGGATGGATCATTTGTTGTGAGGGCGGTGATGTTACCTTGTCCTACACCACATAGATAGCTATCAGAGGTTCCTGTTAAATGTCTTAAAGCAGAGTAAGGATCACTGGCTGAATAGCCGATAAATGCGCGGCGATTAGTATGGCTTGCTGTATTATCGATGGTCAGTTCAAGCCAAATAGCTGGAATAATGGCTTGTTTCATCTGATCATCTGTCGCGTGCGCTGGATCAGGGACAGAAGTCACTTGATTGTAGAGTGTGAATGTTAAGTCTCCGGAACTGAACACATCTGTGCAGAGATTAAAATCACGAGATACCTCAGCAAATGATTGTACTTTGGCAAGTGATTCTTCTCGGTCTTCATTTTCCATAGTATACCGTTTGGACTCATCATCTAACTCTTCAAAGAATGGGAGCGCTTCATAAGAACCTTGGGAGTTTTCCAGACCAATATAAATGTTTTGATCAGCTGGTTTGCCCAGTTCAAGACCTATACCACCCTTATTACCTTTATAGCCTAACGTGAAACTGGAAAATGAACCAATAGGTGAATGATGTGCATTAAAAAAAGTAGTATTCATAAGAACCTCCATTATAGATTATAGACAATATTTGTCTTTTATTAAGTCTTTCAAGTTTGCATGATTTAGCTTAAGATAATAATAACATGATAGGGGTAATCATCATGGACAAAATGAGAGTAAATAGTAGACAAAAGTTGGCTAAATGCTTAAAAACAAGAGGTGATAAGATGCATTCGTTTTATGAAAATAGACGCAAGATTGAGAAGGGCCATTTATCTGTAGCTGTTTATGAAAATGAGAATTTTAACTATCTGGCACACTGGCACCAGGAAATCGAAATCATATGGGTGCAAAAAGGTGTGATCAATGTGGGAATTAATCATGAGACACGCGAGATGCACACTGGAGACATGTGTCTGTTTAAGAGCGGAGATATTCATTATTATGCAAGCCAAAAAGCTTCTTCTAAGGTGGTTATTCTGGTTTGCCGAGTTGACCTAGTTGAAGGATTATATGAGTGGTTGGAAGAACACGAAGAAGTAAACCGCTTTATGTCTCAAGAAGATATTAAAGCATGTGGATTAAGCTATTGCTATGAATTATTTCAAAAGATGTGTCAAGAAGATTTAAAAAAACGAATAGGGTATCAACAACTGATTAAGGCTTATGCCTGTCAGTTATGCATTGAGATCATGCGAAAGTGGCCTTTTCAAATGGCTAAAGGAAAAAAAGTGCTACGTGGAGATTCACAGCTAGAGTTGCTTCAAAAAATTCTTATTTATATAGAAAAAAATATTACGGAGGAGCTTGAAATGACAAGTGTAGCAAAAACTTTTAATATTGATGCCTTTTATCTGAGTAAGTTATTTAATGCTGTCACAGGTATGCATTTCAAGACCTACATTAATACCATACGAGTTGTTTTGGCAGAAGAAAAACTCGTAAGTTCACAAAAGAGTATTATCGAAATTGCATATGAATCTGGTTTCAACAGTGTACGGACCTTTAACCGAGCCTTTAAGGCGATTAAAGGCAAGACGCCTAAAGAAATGCGACAAAACTAGTATCTAGAATAGTAACATCCATTAAGGTGTTTTGGATTTAAACTCTTGCAAACCTACACCGGTCACTTTTCTAAAACATTTTATAAAATAGTTAGGATCAGGAATGCCAACCATTTGAGCGAGCTGATAGGCTTTATAGTTTGCAAGCTGCAAATGTTCAATAGCTTTTTGGACTCTAAGCTCTACAAGATACTCTGTAAACGACTTATGCGTTGCTTTTTTAAATATCCGGCTTAAATAGCTTGGATTAATATAAAATGCTTTTGCAAGGGTTGTTAAAGATAAGTCTTCATCAGTATAATGCTCCTCGAGATAATGGATAATCTGAGAAATTGTATCGTTTAAGCGGTTGCCATTTTCACTATTCATTAAATAGCAGAACTCAGAAATGGTACTTACCACATACTTTTCGATATCGGTATATAATTTAAGACTTATTAAATAAGAATAGGAAAGATCATTGAAGCTTAATGAAGAAGCAGATAGTCCAGCTTGAATAAGAGCATCTCTTGTTTGGGTTAAGAAACTAATAGCTTGGTATTTAACGGCACTTAAATCTATAAGTCCTTCTTGTAAGGAATCATGCAGTAAATCACAAGCTATTTCAGTAGCTTGGCCTGTAAGTCCAGACTTAACAAATAATATCAGATGATCCAATGGATTGTCTGATAATCTATTATAATGACCCCTTACGTTTTCAAAATTATGATTATAAACAATATCTTCATTCAAAATATAGCAGAGTTTGAGTGCGTTTTTAGCATAATGATAAGAAGAAGTTATTTCATCTAGGTGAGAGATTATAGTTCCTATGCCACAATATACGGTTGTATTTAAATTAGATTTTAAATAAGTAGTAATACGCTCGCTAAGTTCGGGAAGATAAGCACTTTCCTCGCTACAAAGTATTACGATACGGTCATCATTATCTATAAATGCATAAAGGTCTTTAATAGTACAAAAGGTTTCTTCAATATAGTGTATACAGTTAGTAAGAATAATGTGTGTATGTGTTATTGAATAGTCATTAACATCAAATAAAACCTTGATTACAGCAAGTTGTATAGGATAAGATACATCATTCAATGAGTCAACTTCTGTTAAGTTCCCATTAATTAATCTATTTAAAAACTTATTTCTTAGTTCTAAAGCATTGTCTTTGATATATTTATAAGACAATTCAAGCTGAATAAGTTTTTTTCTTTTTTCTGCTATATTTTCTGAAAGTTTTCTTAAGATCCCTGTAATAACATCAGCATCTATAGGTTTTAAAATAAAATCAGAAACACCAATTGAGATAGCTTGCTGTGCATAGGTAAATTGTTCGTGGGCGGTGATAATGACTACATAAATATCTATGTAGTGTTCCATGATTTGCTTGCTTAGAGTAATACCGTCCATATAAGGCATCTCAATATCTGTAAGCACAATGTCAGGCTTAAGTTCTTCTATGATATTTAATGCCTCTATGCCGCTTGTTGCATCAGCTATAACTTCCATATCAAGTGATTCCCAATCAATACAGAGTCTAAGAAGATTTCTTGTATTTTGTTCATCATCCACTAATAGTACTTTTAATCGTTTGTGAGTCATAAGAGAGGCTCCTTAACTGGTATTTTGAGAGTGACTTTAGTACCCTTAAATCGCTCGCTTGCTACTTCGTATATATCATCTGTTCCATAATGTATCTTTAGACGAGCTATGGTCCCACGCAGGCCAAAACTTGCAAAGTTTTCATCTAAATAGTCACGTCCAATATGATGAATTTCTTCCAAAGACATACCCAGACCATCATCTTCTACTGTAATATAAAGTGTATTTTCTATTAAATTTGAAGTGATAGCAATGTTACCAGTCTCACCACTGGGTTTAATACCATGATAAATACAGTTTTCTACAAGCGGCTGAAGAGAGTTTTTGAGAATAGATATTTTCAAAGTAGTTTCGGCTAAACAATAGCTGTCAGTAAAAAGTGTACCATACCTGAGTTTTTGTAAGGTAAGATAATTTTTGATCATTGTTACCTCAGATTCTAAAGTAATAAGTTCATTGCCCTTATTGAGGCTGAATTTATAAAATTGTCCTAGGGCGTTAATAGCACTATAGACATCCTTATTATTCTGAGAAAGTGCTAAATAAGCGATACTATCTAGTGTATTGTAAAGAAAATGGGGTTTAATCTGTTCATTGAGTATGTCAAGTTCAAATTTTCTTTTTTGTTTTTCTGTTGCAACCTCTCTGATAATCATCTTTTCTATCTCTTTAATCATTAAGTTATAAGTGTCTTTGAGTTCGCCTAATTCATCATTTCCAGTTAAAATATTAACACGTTTAAAACGACCTTTTTTAACACCCTCCATCGCCAAGATCAACTTATTAATAGGGGATATAGCGAAATTTGCGGCAAAGAAAGAGGCTGAAAGAAAGATAATGATTGTACAAATAAGTAAGAACACTAAAATGAAACTAAGGGTATTGATAGTTCCATTCATTGTATCAAGAGGTGTATAGCTTACAATTTTCCAGTTGTATTTAGGGATTTCAGAAGACAGTATAAAATACTTAGAGCTTGCTATCTTTTCTATTATACCATAAGCGTAATTATTTATAGACTGAGATAGATGAATAGGTTGGTTATCTTTATCCTTGATAATGGGGACGTTATTAGTATCAAGTAACACAAAAGAAGTACCGTATTTGAGCTTAGTTTCTTCAATGATAGGAGAAAAGAAATCTTGCGAGATATTAATGACTAAGATACCCAAAGGAACGAGTTTCTCAACATCATAAAGTATGCGTATCATAGAGATGTTGTTTTTACCTGTATTTGGGATAAGGACGCCTCCGGCATTGATATTAATAAGATATTTCCCCTCAAGAGCTACGACTTCGTCATACCAAGGCGCAGATTTAATATTATCAACGAGTGAGAAGGTTACAGACCTTGAGGCATTAACATTAGCTCCGCTAAATCGATATACAAATATAGAATCGATAAAAGGAAATGTTACGTAGAGCTGCGTGAGTGTTTGGTAAACGGGGCGCCTATAAGCTATGCTATTATCATGGGTAGTCAAATATTTACGAACGTTAGAATCAGATATAATAAGTTTTGATACATTGCTAATTGTTTCAATATTGGCATCAATATTTGATTTCATAAGATCTATGGATTGATAAGCTCCTTGGTGTAATTGTTTAGTCCTTTGTGTACCGAGTACTTGTACATATAGAATGCTGCTTATAATGACATACCCTACCATAAAGGCTGTAAAGATAAGTATAATTTTAGTTTTAATAGAAGCATCCATAAACTTTTGTTTTATTTTATAAGTAAGCTGATTATAAGAAAACATAATTTCTCCCAAAACACATCCCTCAACACATTTTTACAAGGAAGGTGTACAGTTATAATAGTTAAAAAGAAATGCTTGTACTATTATATCATAGTTATAAATGATATAAAATAAAAGAGGTAAACTTAGAAAGGTAAAAAATATGCACAAAATAAGTCATGAGATTACATTCAGTTAATGAAATAAGTACAATATAATAGGGTTATCTTAAATAAATAAGAGGAGGAATTAGCATGAAATTAAAAGGGGTTAAGTTTTTGTCTGCGATATTGGGACTTAGTATGGTGATAGGGAGTATGGGGTGTGCAACAGCTCCTGAAAAAAAAGAAGCAGCTGGACAGAGTACTCAGAGTGAAAAAGGTGCAGATAATACATCTTCTGACGTAGCAAATGCCGAGCAAGAAGAAGTAACACTTAATTTTTGGCATATTTGGGGAGCGGAAACAGATGCTTCTTATGCATCTATCAAGAAAGTTATTGCTGATTTTCAAGCGGAATACCCACATATAAAAATAAAAGAAGATACAACAGAAAATGAAGCCTATAAAACAAAAATTAAAGCTTCAGCAGCAGCTAATGAACTTCCGGATCTTTTCTCGACATGGGGAGGCGGATTTTCCAAACCATTTATTGAGGCCAATAGAGTACTTGCTATTGACGAGTATTTAAATGATGGTACAAAAGATAGACTTGTAGGTGGGGCACTTGCCAATGTTACATATAATGATAAAGTTTATGGCATGACATTTGGATTATCTTGTGGCGCAATGTTTGTTAACAAAGAGCTTTTTGAACAAAACAACATTAAGATTCCAGAAACATATACAGAACTTATAGAAGCTGTAAAAGCTTTTAAAGCATTAGGTATCACGCCAATGAGTGTTTCGGGTAAAGACGTATGGACTATAGCGATGTACTTTGATGCAATGGCATTAAAAGCAGCTGGTAATGATAAAATAGTAAGCACTCTTACAAAACAAGGAACCTTTGAAGACCCAGAGTTTTTAAATGCAGCGACTAAGTTTGCTGAACTTGTATCTCTTGGGGCATTCCCAGAAGGTGCAGCGGGGCTTTCAAAAGACGAGTCAGACCTGCCATTCTTAGAAGGCAAAGTACCAATGCTTTTTAATGGAAGCTGGACAGCTGGAACTGTTTATAGAGAGGATTCAAAAATTCAAGATAAAATCATTCCTATCGGATTCCCTGTTTTTGAAGATGGAAAAGGCAATAAAAATGAATTTACAGGTGGTGCGGTTGATGCCATCATGGTTAATGCTAATACAAAATACAAAGAAGAAGCGGTACTTTTCCAAAAGTATTTCTGTGAAAATATGGCACGAGAAACTTACCTTGCAGGAGCTTATCTTCCAGCATGGAAAGTAGAAGTTGATGAGAGCAATATTAATCCAGTAACAGTTGATCTTGCGAAACTTACAAGCGAGGCAGAAGGCTTTACACTATGGTGGGATACTCTTTTAGAAGGGCAAGATACACAAGTTTACCTCAATACACTTCAAGAGTTATTTTTAGGTGGTGTCACACCAGAACAGTTTGTAGAGAAGCTTCAAACGATGTACGAGTAATATTCTTTATGCCAACGACCACTCTAAATAAATTTAAAAGTGGTCGTTTAGGTATATTGACCTACAAGACTAGAATGTGAAGGGGTGGATTTATGGAGAAAGTATGGAGCGATAAGAAGGCAATAGCATTTTTCCTTTTTCCTTCGTTTGTGATATTAGCTTTAATTATTATAGTGCCTATTATTATGTCTTCCTACTATAGTTTGCTTAAGTGGGATGGATTTGGGCAAGGGACTTTTATTGGATTTAAAAATTATATCAGATTATTTAAGGATCCGGCATTTTTGATATCTGTGAGAAATTCATTGATTTTTGCCTTTACATCTGTTTTTATTCAGTTGCCTATTTCTTTGTTGTTGGCACTAGTTATATCAAAAGGGGTGAAATTTGAGAGATTTTTTGTAACTGTCTTTTTTATACCTGTTATTATTTCTACAGTTGTTATTGGACAACTTTGGATGAAAATTTATAACTCGGACTACGGCGTTTTAAATATGTTTCTTAGGGCAGTAGGCTTAGAAAGTTTTATACGAGAATGGTTGGGGAGTAAAGAAACAGCGCTCATGGCGAGTGTAGTGCCTGTTTTATGGCAATATATAGGCTATCATATGTTGCTTATGTATGCAGGTATTAAATCTATACCAGGGGATGTCTTTGAGGCAGCAAAAATAGATGGTGCTTCGTGGTTTAAAACCTCAGCATTTATTACAATACCTATGTTAAAACCTATCTTGAAGGTTTCTCTAACCTTTGCAGTAGTGGGTGCTTTAAAGGTTTTTGACCTTGTTTTTGTATTAACACGGGGAGGTCCAGCTCGTGCTAGTGAGGTAACGAGTACATTGATGGTAGAAACAATCTTTAAAAGTAATAATTATGGTTATGGAAGTTCAATGGCAATATTTGTTATTATAGAATGTTTTGTCTTGTATTTATTGATCGGAAAACTATTTAAAACAGATGAGGTGACATGATGAAAGATAATAAAAGGAACTTAACCACATCTCATAAAAGTTATAGTTCATGGTTTATGTACAGTTTATTATTTATTTGGGCGGGTATTCAGATATTTCCTATTTACTGGCTGGTTACTTTCTCTTTGAAAAGCAATAGTGAAATATTTGGAGGTAATGCTTTGGGGCTTCCTAAGGAGTGGCTTTGGGAGAACTATGCTAAGGCGCTTATCAATGGGAAAGTCGGTTTATACTTTATGAATAGCATCATTGTAACTGGGGCTACTATTATTATTACAGTAATTGTCTCTCTCATGGCAACTTATGCGCTGACAAGAATGGTTTTTAAGATTAAAAAATCAATGAATCTCTTTTATATGTTAGGGCTTACAGTGCCCATTCACTCGGCGTTACTTCCTGTATTTATTATGCTAAGAAGTTTAAAGCTTGTTAATTCTTATGCAGCACTTATATTACCTTATGTAGCTTTTGCTATTCCTATGGCTGTTATGATTTTTACTGGTTTTATGTCATCTATCCCGAGGGAACTTGAGGAATCCGCTTGTTTAGATGGATGTAGTGTGTATGGTGTCTTTTTTAAGATTATTGTACCTCTTATGAAGCCAGCTGGTGCAACTGTAGCTATTTTTACTTTTTTACAAGCTTGGAATGAACTTATGTTCGCCGTAGTCTTTATAAGTGATACAAAATATAAAACACTGACAGTAGGCATTCAGTCTCTAGCAGGTCAATATACTATCGATTGGGGCGCAATAGGAGCAGGACTTGTTGTTGCAACTATTCCAACGCTTATAGTTTACATATTTATGAGTAAGAAAGTGCAAGATAGCCTCATTGCTGGAGCTATTAAGGGGTGATAAAAAGTATTTTGTGGCAGTATCATAAGCAAAGCTTGCGATATGCAATGGGTATAAAAATGGAACCTATAAAGTAGACACTAAAAAGTCTATTGATATAGGTTCCATTTTATTGGTTTAGTTTAACTCTTCTTATTAGGAACAAGCATAACTAGGAGTGAAAGCTTGTAAAATTGGTTTTATCGGTTGGGGCATGGCCTAAAATACGTTTATAAGCACGATAAAACACGGAATAATCATGAAAGCCTACACTTAGAGCAGCGTCCATAGCTGATTTGCCTTGCATAATAGACTGATTAGCCATAGCGATGCGTTTATAGTTAATATATTGTACCAGCGTTGTTCCGGTAGCCTTTCTAAACACTTTATTAAGGTGATGTTTACTGATGAAAAACCTAGAGGAAATAGCATCTAATGTAATACGCTCAGTTAAATGATTATTAATGTAGTGTATGATTTTTGTTACTGTCTGTGAAATATGTTCAGGTGTTGCAAGAGACTTTGTTTGTTTACTCATATAAAGAATCTGAGAGAGCAAGGATTGTACTGCGATCGTGATCGCCATATCTCTCATCTCATCTGGCATATCTTTGCAAGCTGATAGATTTTCAAAATAATGCTGTAGTCTAAAGTCTTCAACATCTTGATAATAAATATCCGATTGTGAAGTAGTTTGATGAAAGGGGAAAAGGAGTAAAAGCCTATTCTCAGCAGGAATAATATGTGAAGAAAAATGCAATGTATAGCGTTCATAAGCAGAGTCAGTTTTTACTTTTACACCGTGCAAGATATTAGGAGATATCATTAAAATGCTGTGAGGCGTTGGCGTATAATGTTTTCCTTCAACTAAATA
>CALJTN010000066.1 GCA_937976175.1 uncultured Clostridiaceae bacterium
TTTGAACTGCTTAAAATCTTATGATTTACATTTGACACATTTATTGAAATCTGATGTGGATAAGTGAATTTAGAGCCCTCAAAAAAATCAGCATTTTCACTATAATTATTTTTCAATAGCTATTGAGGGCTGAATAGTAACAATTTTTTTCGTTTAAAACTGACCCACTTCATTCCTGCTATTAAGTAGATAAAGCCAATACTTCAATTCCTACTTTCACATTCACATTTATTCCACGGTTCCCTTGACCATGAGCCTCCATTGGTATGCACCTTAGCATCAACGGCACCACCCTCTGCAAGTGAGAAGATCTACGAAGCTAGTGCTGCCAAGCAAGTCATGCTCGCATACCAATCTCTCATGATAAAGGGACTTTCGCGGCATAAACGTTAGTTAATTATATCTTAATGCATTTCTACTTTGAAACCTTGATCATCAAGATATGCTACATTAATTACAACGTATTTTTCTTCTCTGTTAAAGGTAATAAATTTATGATACTCCAATAAGCGTTCTTGTATAAGCTCATTAAAGAGGGACTCACGGGCACTTGTCTTTTTGACAATAGGTTCAATAGAACTGATTTGTCTTTTATATGTTAGTTCTTCTATGCTCATAAACGGCTTTTCGATAGCATCAATGAGATAGTATTGTTTAGCTGTGCGATTGTAGCCATATTTGCTTTCTTTTCTAAGCTGACACTTAAATGTTTGATAACTTATACCGTATTTACTTGTCAGTAAATCTGTTGCTTTTATATAGCCAGCTGTATTAATAATACTAACTATTTCCGCTACCTGTTCATCAGATAATAGATTTCTATTCATGTGAAGCCCCCTTTACGCGATAACTATCTCCTGTTATACTAAGGACATGTGAATGATGTATAAGCCTATCAAGAATAGCTGTTGCAGCTACCTGACTTGTAAAAATTTCATTCCAGTTTTTAAATGGAAGATTAGTTGTTAGAATGAGGGCTTTTTTTTCGTATCGTTGGCGAATGAGTTGAAAAAACAAGCTCTCTTTTTCTTTGTTCATATTTATGTACCCCAGTTCATCAATTACTAATAAATCAATCTTATTTAACTTAGTAATCTCTCGTTCAACAACGCCAAAGTCTAAAGCCTTTACAAGCTTATTCATAAGCTCGGCAGCGTTTACAAAACGAACTGTATAGCCTTGGTCACAGGCTTTTATCCCTAAGGCAGTGGCTATATAACTTTTTCCCACTCCTGGTGGTCCTATTAAAATGACATTTTCAGCTTTAGGAATAAAGTCTAAGCACTCTAACTCCTTTAACTTTTTTGTATATCTATGTTCATGAAAAGCATAATCGTAATTTTCGAAAGTTGTGTATTTTTCAAAGCCTGCAAGTGCAATGTTCTTTTCTATAAAACGTGATTTTTTACCAGCCTCTTCTAGCTTGATTAGGTTTAGAAAAAAATCTTTATAACCTAGATTATCTCTTATAGCCTTTTCTATTTCTTCTAAATAATTTTCTCGTATATCAACTAGTTTAAATGTCTTTAGCATTTCACATATATAAGAATCTGTGTTTTGATAATCACTGACACATTTCATCTATAGCACCTTCTAACTCATAATAATCTAAAGCTCTTATAACCTGATTATCTTTATCTTCAAGCATTTCGACATCTTTTTGACTTTCGCCCGAAAGGATAATTTCAAAATATTTTCTCTTAAGTATATCTTTAATATCCTCAAAAGAATAGATATCTTTATCTAGGCAATAGGCTATTACTTTTTCAATGTGATCGACAGGATAAAGCTCTACCAGTTGTAAAATTTTTCTTGCATGATAGCTTGGTTGATCAAGTATTTTAGACGCTGCTGTAAAATACAATTCACCATTATAGAACGTACTGATCATCAGCCTCTTGATCTCTGGAATAGATTTACTTACCTTATTTTCTATAGCAGCATAATGTTCATCTGTTTTATTTACGTGAGCTTTGTCTATAGTGAGATCGTACTCAGCAATCAGCTCATCTTCTTTGGAATAAATCTCAATCAGATAGCCATAAGATAAACTATAATAGACAGTTTGTTCAACATATTTAACCGGCACACTATACTTTTTGCTCTTTATACTGACAAAGCTATCAAGACTTACCTTGCGTGGTTCAAGTTGTCTTAGGCACAATCTTTTGTTTGGCAAAGGGAGTAAACTTTCTTTTTCCTCCAGGAAAGCCTCATAAGGAATACGTTTAGTCGTAGAGTGTAGTTTATGATTCCATTTATTTAAAAATAACTTTAACCTTTGATTTAAATCTGTCATGCTCTCGAAAGAATTCCCTTTAATGAAGTGTTCTTCAAGATAATTAAAAGGGCGTTCAACCTTACCCTTGGTCCTTGCTCTGTATGGCATACAGGCATTGAGCTCAACGCCTAAGTGTGTTGCCAGTAATAAGGCATCTCTTGCATATTTAGGCTGTTTACCTTCTAGATGCTCAGTAACTAATGTTTTAGGATTGTCTATTAATAACTCAACTGTAATACCCCCTAGCTGAAAGTATAATTCTTCTATAGCCTTATAAACAGCTGGTCCATCCATTTTTAAAGAACACGCCATAACTTTTAACCTACTTGAAGCAAGTACCAGTGAAAAACAGTAAATGGTATTCGGTGAGTTGTTAATAAGAACTGTATAATGAGCCCAGTCGAATTGAGCTTGATCACCTGGTGGGGTTTCTACTCTAACGGTTGCTTTGCTAGAGATCTTAATCTTTTCTTGTCTTAGAGTCGCCAGATAGCGATAGATAGGGCTGATACTTCCTTCGTATCCCAGGGTTAAAAGTTCTTCATGTATTCGTGTTCCTATAAAACTATAGGATGGATCAAGATACCATATCTTGATTTGCTCTTTGTATTCATCAATTTTAGTTTTGTAACTTTCTCTTGTATAATTTGGCCTTGTTGAGGATCTAAGAAGCTTTCTAACAGTATTTCTTGATACCTGAAGTTCTTTAGCTATCCCTCTAATGCTCACTCCTTTTTTGTGTAGCTGCTTAACTGTAATCCATTCATCCACGTCTTTCACCACTCTAGTCTCCTTTACGTTATTTTTACTTCACGTAAAGGATATATAATCTTTATGCCTGGGTCAAATTTAAGTGTGAATGGTGGGTCAGTTTTAAGTATAAATCAACATATATGGGGGGCCTTATAAAATGACTACACACCCAACTGAAATCAAACTTATTGAAGATGCTATGAAGAATACAAGATCTACACGCATGCTTGCAAGGTATCAAGTAATCCTGCTACATTTAAAAGGTTACTACAATA
>CALJTN010000067.1 GCA_937976175.1 uncultured Clostridiaceae bacterium
TTTGAACAAGCGCTAATAATTCTTAATTTATTTTATTTATGGCTACGTGAAGAAAAATGCATGTTTGAGCGTTAGCGAGTTTGCATTTTTTAGTAGCTGTAAATAAAATAAATTTTAGAATTATTTAGCGATGTGAATGCAGTTGTAGTAATATATCCCTTTTCCCTTTTATACCACTTGGAACACGTAGAATTTTAAGTAGTAAGATTCATCAGAATTCCATAGTATTGGATGATCTGCAGATTGAGTTCTGAATTCTACTTGTCTTAATGTTCTTTTAGCATCTCTTGCTGCATCAGCTATAGTTTCTTTAAATAAATCAGGCTTCATAAAATGAGAGCAAGAACAAGTTATAAGATATCCACCTGGTTTAACCAATTTCATTCCACGTAAGTTAATCTCCTTATAGCCTCTTGTAGCACCATCTACGGTAGAACGTGATTTTGTGAAGGCTGGAGGGTCTAGTATAACTACATCATATTCTCTTTTATCCCTTGACCATTCTCTTAGTATATCAAAGGCATTATGGCATTCAAATTTAACTGTATCTGAAAGTCCATTAAGTTCTGCATTTTTTCTACAGCAATCTACTGCATGTTCAGAAATATCCACTCCAAGCACACTTTTAGCTCCAGCAATACCTGCATTAAGGGCAAAAGAACCCGTGTGAGTAAAACAGTCTAAAACATCAGCATCCTTACATAATCTGTGGATAGCTGCTCTGTTTTCCTTTTGATCTAAGAAGAATCCAGTCTTTTGACCATTTTCAATGTCTACATAATACTTAACGCCGTTCTCAACAATTTGTATAGTAGTATCAAAAGGCTCTGTTAAGAATCCTTTTGTTTCTTCCATTCCTTCAAGCACGCGTACTCTAGCGTCACTTCTTTCATATACGCCCTTTGCACCATATTCTTCTGTTAGTAGCTTAACAATTATGTCTTTATACTTATCGATGCCTAATGCTAAAGATTGAATAACATAATAGTCTTCAAACTTATCTATAATCATTCCAGGTACAAAATCTGCTTCTCCAAACAAAAACCTGCAGCTAGAAGTATCTATAACTGTTTTTCTATAATCAGAGGCAGCTCTAAGTCTTTTTCTGAAGAACTCTTCATCTATTTCTTCATTGATATCCCTAGTCATAATTCTTATAGCAATTTTGGAAACATCATTTATAAAACCTTTTCCTATAAATTCATGTCTGAAGTTATATACTTCAACTATGTCTCCATTTTCGTATTCACCATCAAAGTTTTCGATTTCAGTGGTATATATCCAAAGATGACCACTTTCTGCATTTCTCCCTTTACCTTTATATAAGTAAAATTTACAAGCCATTTTACATCCTCCTACATTCCTATTGATACACAATAATTATCCATTAATAGGTCTAATATGTTCCTTATATGTACAAAAAAGTTTTAAACTAAAATGATTAAGCTATTTATCTATAGTAGTATACCACAAGGAATTAATTTGTAATATAAAATCCATAAAATTCTTTTGACATAAGGGGTACTTATAAATTAAACTTATCTATGTATTATTTTTAAATATATACTTTAACTAAAGACTTTAAATACAAAAAATTATGCATTTTGTTTAAAAGGAAAGATTGTATTTTTGTAGCAAATTATAGAGAACTGACAAGCATATGACTAGAACTTCTTTCATAAGGCACATAAAAATAAATATATTAAATCACACTACGGTAAGGAGAAAAACAAATGAGTATTTTAACAGTAAAAAATATTAACCATGGCTTTGGGGACAGAGCAATATTTGAAAATGTATCTTTTAGGTTACTTAAAGGGGAACACATAGCACTTATAGGAGCAAACGGTGAAGGTAAATCAACGTTTATGAACATTATTACGGGTAAGCTTATGCCGGACGAAGGTGAAGTTGAATGGGCGAGCAATGTTAGAGTAGGATACATGGACCAACACACTGCTTTAGAAAATGGTCAAACTATTAAAGACGTATTAAGAGGAGCTTTTAAATACCTTTTTGACTTAGAAGAAGAGATGATGGTTATAGCAGAGAAGATGGCAGATGCAACCCCTGAAGAATTAGAAAAATTATTGGATAGAATGGGCACAATTCAAGACTTGTTAGATCACAATGGATTTTATAACATTGACTCTAAGATAGAAGAGGTAGCTGGGGGAATTGGACTTAAAGATGTTGGTCTTGATAAGGAAGTTTCAGATTTAAGTGGAGGACAGAGGACTAAAATTCTTCTTGCAAAACTTTTACTAGAAATTCCGGACATTCTTTTACTAGACGAGCCTACAAACTATTTAGATGAACAACATATAGAGTGGCTTAAGAGATACCTTCAAAATTATGAAAATGCATTTATCTTAATATCCCATGATGTACCATTCTTAAATGATGTAATTAACTTAATATATCATGTAGAGAATAGAGACTTAAATAGATATGTAGGCTCCTACGATGAGTTTATTAGAGTGTATGAGGCTAAAAAGAAACAAGTAGAATCTGCTTATGAAAGACAACAGCAAGAAATTGCTAAATTAGAGGACTTTGTTGCTAGAAATAAAGCAAGAGTTGCTACCAGTAATATGGCAAAATCAAGACAAAAGAAATTAGACAAAATTGATAGAATAGAGATTACAAAAGAGAAGCCAAAACCAGAATTTAACTTTAAAACTGCAAGAGCTTCAGGAAGAGTAATTTTTGAAACTAAAGAGTTAGTTATTGGGTACGATAGTCCATTAACTAAACCGCTAGATTTATCCATGGAAAGAGGTCAAAAGATTGCTCTTGTTGGTGCTAATGGTCTTGGAAAAACCACCTTATTAAAAAGTCTTATGGGTAGTATTAAGCCTATTTCAGGTAAGGTAAACTTAGGGGATTATCAATATATAGGATACTTTGAGCAAGAAATCAAGGGCGCAAACTATGATACTTGTATTGATGAGTTTTGGAAGGATTTCCAAGGATACACTCAATATGAGGTAAGAGCTGCACTTGCTAAGTGTGGTCTTACTACAAAGCATATTGAAAGTAAGATTGTTGTTCTTAGTGGTGGAGAGCAAGCAAAAGTAAGGCTTGCTAAGCTTCTAAATAAGGAAACAAATATACTAATTCTGGACGAGCCTACCAATCACTTAGATGTAGATGCTAAAGAGGAGTTAAAGAGAGCATTAAAAGAATATAAAGGAAGTATCCTTTTAGTTTGCCATGAACCAGAATTCTATCAAGATGTAGTAACACATGTATGGAACTGTGAAGATTGGACGACTAAAATTGTTTAACAGTTCCATGTAATATATCTATGAGAATGCAAAATAGCATTAAACAGCAGTAGTACTAAAAGTATTATTGCTGTTTTTTTATTTGCTTTAGTTATCTGAACTTAAATATATTTTTATTAAAAAGGGTAGATTAACTAATAAGAAGGTTCTTTAAATGCTCATAAAAGGGGTGCGCCATGCTGTCGGAAAAGAAATTAGCAGAAAAGAGATTAACGGAAGCATATAATAATGCAAAAATTGAATACTTTGATAACAATTCTAAATATATATTTCTTAGTGATTGTCATAGGGGAAATAGTACGCCAAATGATGAATTTGCAAAAAACCAGAATATCTTTTTATACGCATTAGAGTTTTATTTGAAGAATGGATATACTTATGTAGAAGTTGGAGATGGAGATGAGCTTTGGGAAAACTCTAACTTTAAGGAAATAAGACTGGCACATGATGAAGTCTATTCTCTATTGAAAAGGTTCTTCGATTCAAATAGATTAATCATGCTGTATGGCAATCACAATATATGCTTAAAGCATTCTAATTTTGTAGAGAATAATTATTATAGGTTCTACGATGAGTATAACGAAGAGCATATTGAATTATTTCCTGGGATTACACCCTACGAAGCGGTAGTGTTTAAGCATAAAGATACAGGGCAGGAGATACTAACTGTTCATGGCCATCAGGGAGATAGAATGAACGATAGACTATGGCATTTTAACAGGTTTACAGTAAGGTATTTTTGGAGATACCTTCACTCAATAGGGTTTATAAATCCTGCAAGTCCTGTAAAAAATGCTGAAAAGATTCACAAAATCGAACGTATATATAGCGACTGGATTAAAAAGAACAAAATCATGATAATCTGCGGTCATACTCATAGACCTCATTTTCCTAAAGCTAAAGAACTGCCTTACTTCAATGACGGATCCTGCGTTAGGGCAAGCGGAATACAAGGTATTGAAATAGATGATGGAAAAATAATGTTGATTGAATGGAGGGTCAGATACGATTCATCTGGTGACCTTCACGTAAATAGAAGAATATTAAGAGGGCCAGAACCAATAGAAAAATTTGATTTAAGGAATAATGAGTATATGTAAAAGGAGAAAAAATGAATCTCTAGTTAAAACGTCCTATATACCTTTTACTGGGCGACTAAAATCGTTTAGTAGCTCCATATGATGTAGAACACCATAAATAATTATTCTAAGATAACAGCAGTGATACTGAAAGTGTTGCTGCTGTTTCTGTTTTTATAGACTTGCACTTGAAGTACAATTAAAGTATAATAATTGTAACATTTGTAAAATATTACAGAACCATGGGGGAATAAAATTATGAAAATACGCTTTGAAGAGTTTAAAGATGAAATTGATGCTCTTATAGAATTTTTAACAGCAGATACATGGGAATTTTATGGAACACCTAATCCAAAGCCAGAAAGAATTAGAGCTAGTTATGAAAACCAGTATTATACTGGGGACGACTGCAAAACATTTTGGGTTATTTTAGACCATGACACAAAAGTGGGAATGATTAGGATTTATGATTTACAAGATGGTGATCCATTGTTTGATATAAGAATTTCAAGCAAGTATAATGGTATGGGAATTGGCACAGTCACTGTCAAGTGGCTTGTTGATTACGTATTTAATAATTTTTCTGATAAAGAAAGGATACAAGCCGATACAAGGCAGGATAATTATGCTATGAGATGTGTATTCCATAAGTGCGGTTTTGCTAAAGAAGCACATCATCGTAAAGCGTGGGTGGGTCAAGATGGAATACCGTATGATGCAATAGGGTATGGTATTACTAAAGAAGATTGGCAAAATGAACAAACTACCCCTGTGGATTGGAATGACTTTAATCCAATAAGTAAAGTATGAACTTGTTTTTAAGAAGGAAGTGAATTAGTATTGGTGTTATTAAAGAAAATTACAAGAGAAAACTTTTGGGAATGTGTTGAGCTTTCTGTTACAGATGACCAAGCCGGCTTTGTGGTATCAAATGCAGTTTCAATAGCGCAATCTAAAGTTCAACCAGAATGTATACCACTTGCAGTTTATGATGATGAATTGATGGTAGGATTTATTATGTATTGTATTGATGAAGATGACGGTGAATATTGGATTTATCGCATAATGATTGATAAGCGATACCAAGCAAAGGGATATGGCA
>CALJTN010000068.1 GCA_937976175.1 uncultured Clostridiaceae bacterium
TACAAGTCTTCCAGATAGTGAATACGATAAACCTCTTGGAGAGACAACAGGAGCATCAGTTATATTTGGAACAACGGGAGGCGTTATAGAAGCAGCACTTAGAACGGCTTATGAATGGATGACGGGAGAAGAATTAAAGGACGTAGAATTTCAGCAGCTTAGAGGTCTTGAAGGTGTACGTGAAGCAACAGTTGATGTTGGCGATAAGCAGTTGAATATAGGGATTGCTCATGGTCTTGGAAATGCCCGTACACTCTTAGAAAGTATACGAGAGGGCAAATCAAAATATCATGCAATAGAGATTATGGCTTGTCCAGGAGGATGTATTGCAGGTGGAGGCCAGCCGTACCATCATGGAAATGATGAAATTGTTAAAAAGCGTCAAGAAGCCATATATCAAGAAGATAGAAATAAAAAGGTTCGTAAATCTCATGAAAACACTGAGATTTTACAGCTCTATAAAGAATATTTAGGAGAACCTTTTGGTGAGCTTGCGCATGAACTTCTTCATACCCACTATGAAGAAAGAGAAAGAATATAGAAGAGAATATTAACGTTAGAAAAGCCAGCAAATGTTGGCTTTTTTAGTAATTAAGTTATGTCTTATGATAGATGAATAACTTAGGTTGATATGTTGTTTTTCTCTAGATTAAATAACCTATGTTTTTATAAAATATCATATGAAAAATGATAAATATATTGTAATATAAGTATATATGAGTATATATGAGTATACAAGTTTAACTGACTATTTAACGCTGGATAAGGAGATAAGGTTGAAAGAAAAATACTTTTAACTCTTCATTTATGGCAGTATCCGAAGCAAAGCTTGTAATATGCAATGGGGGTAAAGATGATAATTATTAATCATAGAGAATTTTATTTTACAAAAAAGCAAGTACAACACTTTTTAAAATTATTTGATAAAAAGTATATTCCAGAAAGACTTATTATCTATGAAAAAAGAGGAGATCTATTTAAAAATTTAAGGCCTATTGGATTATCACTGCTTGGAGTGCTTTTTGGAAGAACAGAAGGTACTTATAATCCGAGTACAGATACAGTATGCGTCTTTGTATTTTCAGAAAATGATGATGGAGATGATAAACAAAGCTTTCAACTTTATGCACTGCATGCGCTGTGTCATGAATTAAGACATAGATTTCAATATAAAACTAATCAATCAATGACAGAAGAAGATGCGGATTGCTTTGCAACATATTTTATGGATAATTACTCTCAGCAAGTTAAAGAAATTATGAAATGGGAAGATGAGTGGGAAGTAGAAGAATATTAAAATATTTTAAAGAATTTATGGAAAGTTAAGACAATAAAGATTATAATTACTCTAAGTGTAATCTATTCACACGCTTATTTATTAGGCAGAAGAATTTTTTTATACAATAAGTGTGAAGCGCTCATCAATAAAGGAGTGAGATATATGTTATTAAGAAAGAAAATTCCTATTACAATAATATCTTTAGTATCTATTCCACTTATTATCTTAAGTGTTATTGTTTATACCTATACATCTAGTGCATTAATAACGGCTAATAAAAATAGAATGAAAAATATTTCTGAGATACAAAGTGAACATTTATATAATATTCTTGATTCACATGCGAAAGAGCTTCAGCTTACAGCAAAAGCTGGTGAAATTATAGACCCATTAATTCAAAACATTGATTATAATTTCAATAATACAACGTGGAAGTTTAGAAAGGATCCCAACTACATATTAGAAGATCTTTTAAAAGAATCTTTGGAAGTGGATAATATATTTGCAGCAAATCCTAAAGGTGAGATTATACTAAGTGCAAAAGAAGAATTTAAAGGTGCTAGTATTAAAAATGAGCAGTATTTTATGGATGCTTTAGGTGAAAAAACAGTTATAAGTAATATTGTAGTATCAGATTTAAACAATGAACAAGTTATTATTATGACGACTCCTATTAGAAATTATAACCAAGAAGTCGTGGGCGTACTTGGCAGTAGTATAAAACTAGAATATTTTAAGAATAAAATTACAACTACAAAAATGGAAGAGCAAGGTTATGTGTATATCGTAGATTCAGAGGGGCTTATAGTTGCGCATCCAGATGAAAGCCGAATAGGGACACAGGTGCAAAATGATGTTATTAATACTATTGTGCAGAAGGTTAAGAATCAGGAGGCTGTTTTAACAGGAGAAGGTGTCTATACTTATCAAGGCAAGAAGAAACATATGGCTTATAGCATTATTCCACACATTAACTGGCTCATTGTTGTTGCACAAGATCAAACACAGATGAGCGAACCGGCAACAATAACCCTTATCATCATTATAGTTATAACATTAGGAGTGATCATTTTATCAGTAATAGCAAGCATAGAATTTTCAAAATCTATTACAGAACCTATTAATCAGTTGATGAAGGTTATGGAAAAAACGGGGGAGGGAGATCTAAGTTCACAATGTGAGTTTAAATCTGAAAATGAATTTGGGACACTTGCAGGGTATTTTAATGAGATGCTAAGCAAGTTAAATTTAAGCTATCATGAATTATCATCCGTTTATGAACAACTTAGTGCAACGGAGGAAGAACTTCGTTCACAGTATGAAGACCTTCAAGTGAGTGAAGAGCAATTAAGAAAGAGTGAAGAAAAATATAAATTAGCCCTAGATGGAGTTAATGATGTTATGTGGGAATGGGATAATGAAATAAAGTCTTTCAGTATTTCAAATAAGTGGCATGATATAGTAGGAGATTTACCCATTAAAGTACTATCAGTTAAGAATTTTATGAAGTTTATTCATAAAGATGATATTAAAACAGTGATCAAAAATATAAAAGATCATTTAGAAGGTCGTACAACAGTTTATAGAAGTGAATTTAGAATGCATTTAAGAGAAGGACAGTTTAAATGGATACTCATTAGAGGAAAAGCATTACGTGATATTGGTGGTAAAGTGCTTAAGATAGCAGGATCTATAACAGATATTTCTCATAGAAAAGCTGCAGAATATGAAATAAAACATATGGCTTATCATGACGCACTTACAAGATTACCAAATAGAGTGTTATTTATGAAAGAATTAGAAGTAAAACTTGAGAGATCTAAAAAAGAAGAAGCAGTAGCAGGAGCGATCATGCTCATAGATCTTGACAACTTTAAAAATGTTAATGACACACTAGGTCATGATTATGGAGATAAATTATTGGAATTCATAGCAGAGAAACTTAAAATGATTATTACAGACAATAATACTGTCTGTAGATTTGGCGGAGATGAATTTCTTGTTTTAAATTCTGAGGTAAAAGATAAAAATGAAATAATAATTTTTGCACAAAAAATACTTAGTATTTTTGATAGTCCATTTATTATATTTGATAAACTTACTTATATTACAGCGAGTATAGGTATAGCTATTTATCCACAAGATGGCGAGCATACTAGCCAACTTTTAAAAAATGCGGATGTAGCTATGTATACAGCCAAAACGTCAGGTAAGAACACCTTCTTATTTTTCAATTCTATGATGAGAGAAGGGTTAGAAAGAAAGATTAGAATAGAAGCTATTTTAAGACAAGCTCTTGTAGAGGATCAATTTGAACTTTATTATCAGCCGCAAATGGATGTTAAACATAATAAAATTACTGGATTTGAAGCACTTTTAAGATTAAATTCTAAAGAAATGGGTTTTATATCACCAGGAGAATTTATTCCTATAGCAGAAGAGTGTGGTCTCATAAAAGAACTGGGGTTATGGTGCTTAAAACGTGCTTGTTTAAAAAATAAAGAATGGAGAGATAAGGGGTATCAATTTGGGTCCATAGCTGTTAATATATCAACAGTACAATTTGAACAGAGTAACTTTGTTGAACTGATTATAGACGTGCTAGAACAAACAAGACTCAAACCAGAATTTTTAGAGATAGAAATTACAGAATCTGTTCTCATGAAATCTTTAGAAAAAAACATTGAAATTTTAGAGAAGTTAAATGCATTAGGCATTAAAATTGCTCTTGATGATTTTGGAACAGGGTATTCATCTCTTAGTTATTTAAGAAGGCTGCCTATTCATACGTTGAAAATAGATAAATCCTTTATTGATGGGATTTGTTCAAGTTCCAAAGAACAAGCTATCACTTATGGTATCATTCAACTAGCTCATAAAATGGAACTAGAAGTAATAGCAGAAGGAGTAGAAAACCAGTATCAGGTGGAGATATTGCAGAAAAAAGAATGTGATAAGATTCAAGGTTATTTTTTCAGTAGGCCCTTACCAGCTGTACAAGCAGAAGAATTAATGAAGAACTCTAAAAATGAATTCATTTTTTGACATTTTAAATTGACATTCTAGATTTTAGATGATATTATATAATCAAATGAATTCATAAATAAAAACTGTGAATTATAGAGTGTGAATTATTAATTTTTATTTTACTTTCAAGTAATACTATACAATAAAGGTGATAAATATGGATGAAAATAAAGCAACTTTGACGCTAGTGTATGAATCGTTAAAAGAAGACATAATGAGTGGCGTTATTCCTCAGGGTACCAAAATCAATCAAAGAGAATTGGCTCAAAAGTTTAATATTAGCAGAACACCAGTTATAAAAGCATTGCACCTTTTAGTTTCAGATGGACTTGTTGATTCAACTAACAATAA
>CALJTN010000069.1 GCA_937976175.1 uncultured Clostridiaceae bacterium
AAGAAGTTTGCTGCTTATCGTACTGATCCAGTTTATATTGCTCTATTAATTGATTAAGCATCTTAGAGTATTCTGGACTAGTAGCATATCCTGCTTCTTGTAATGCTTTTGTTTGATTTTTATAATTTAAAGAATCAAATAATCCATTTCTTCTATATCTAGAGTTGTTTACCAAGAACAAAGCATGATCTTCTATACTCTCTGCAAAATTTGCATACTTTCTGAATGCTGCATCTATAAAATATTTTTCATTGTTCCTGGTATACTCAGCAGTTTTCATGATTGCCTTTGGGCCCTTCCATCCTGCATCAGCTTTTACTCCAAATAAGTTAAAATGCGCTTTACTTAGTGTGCTGCTATTCCAACCACTTTCTAAGATAGCTTGTGCAATAGTTACTGAAGCACATACTTTATGTTTTTTCATACTAGCTATTGCTCCTGGTGCTATTTGATTGATAAAATCCCGTTGCTTTGACATTTCTATTCCTCCTCTAGATGATTTTAGCCACTACAACCGCAGTAGCTGCTAAAACTATATATTTTATAATTTCATATTTTAAATTTGAATATGTTTTTGCATCTTTATTTTGGATATTTTCAATACAATTAGCTATTTTTTCAATATTCTTTTCTATGGAACCTATTGCAGTAAAAATCCTATCAAATTTTTCTTCTGTAACATCAGAGGCCCTTTCTAAATCTGTTATTCTTTTTTCGAAAACTATATTTTGCGATTTTATTTCATTAACCGTATGCCAAAGTGCTCTTATTTTATCTTCTAGGTTTTTGACTTGTATGCAGTCCTTGCAAGCTTCATTCATTGTGCACCTCCAATATTTTTGCATTAGAAAAGGACCCCATGAGGCCCTTTGAATTGTTTTATTTTAGTTTATAGTTACTTCGCCCTATTTTCCTAAGGTACAATTAAATCTTCTCTACCTTTAGATGTTAAGCACGCGTCTATTCCAACTTTTAAATCTGGTCTTTTTGTTATAACTTCTGTATAAGTATAAACCCCATCTATGATACGTTGCCCCATGTATGCTGCCATGCTACATCCCTCCCATAATTAATTCATCAAGAGCCGTCTGCATAAGTTCTATACTAGCTCTCAAGGACGCATTTTCCTCTTGTAAAGCCAGTATTGGATTTTTGGGTAATGCTATGACTTCACCTTCGGTTTCTTGAGATATTAAAGTTTTAACCTCTGTACCATTTGGATAAGTTCGGATGATATGCTCACCCTCTACTCTTTCTTCAAACATAAATAATTCCTCCTAACTTGTTTTTATTTTACCGCTAACTACGCAGAACACGTTTTTTGTATTAGATACACCTGCAACCAACTCTACTTTTAAACTTTGCTTAAAAGATATTCCATCAGTAAGAATTAAATTCTTGGTTACCATAGTAGTTCCTAAGTCGCCGATAGAGGCTGCCCACGCATTAGCGATAGTTCGCAAGGTTGCGTTAGCGGGAAGAGCGAGTAGCTCTCCGGTGGAACTATTGTAGTAAGTAGCCGAAGAATTAAACAAGCCTGCTAGCTGAGTGTTACTCCCTTCCGAACTAAGTAGCACAACCACACCGTCCGCAGTTATCTTCATAACTGCTCCAGATGAAAAATTTGAGTGTAAGTAGGCTTCGTGTAAAACTCCTTCTCCAATTACTTCTTTTAAGATAACTGTTGCAGAAGTATGTGCGGTTACAGTTGTTAAATCTTTAAAAGGCGTGTACCTTGCAGCCTCAGACACAGGATTTTGGAAACTAATAAGTTTACTCATTACACAATATCCTCCTCTACTCCGTATATTGTAACCACTACATCTGTACCTATATTTTGAGACAGAGCAAGAACTTGCCCTGCGTCTAAAAATATTTTATTGTCCGATATGACTATGCCTGAATCCTTAGTTATTGGTATATTGTGGCATAGCCTGTTAGTTGCAGCAGTTCCATGCGCAAATATATTAATCATTCTATCAGTTGTTGTGTTCTGATTATCTACCCATATCTCAACAATAGTAGCTTGCTTGCCCACAGGCACGGTATACCTAGTAGTTACAACTGTACTTAACGCCCCTTGAAATAATCTTTTAAGTGATACATCTCCTTTTGCCATTTATGCCATTCCTCCCCCTCTTAATTTTCTTGATAGGTTTAATCTTTGTGTTTCTACTTTTGCACTTAATAATATGCCTGATACATCTACCACGTCCCTTATTTGATTATCATAAGTACCACGATATAGGTAGTTAGTATTATTTGGTGTTATCCAAATATCATTAACAGTACCAGTATCTCCTGTAGATTTAATATTAACTTGATACAGTGCATTTGTTATAAGGGATTGTGTATTTAAGTAAGCTGTTGTACTAAGTGCTAAATTACCACCTGTCCATAAAGCTATTTCAGCGTGAGCACCCATAGCGTTTATAATAGTCAATATATTTGCAGAAAAGTCCGTAGTAGATAAGCTAGACTCAGATATCCCTATATCGGCTAAAGTAGTATAGCTTCTTACTTTGTTTTGATTTTTAATTTCATTTATCATGCCTATGATGTCGTTTTTCTCTGTAGTTACTGGTGCTTGCGTTGAGGTGTAAGTTCTAGTCCATGGACTCCAAGTGCCTATATAATTTCTACGAATGTAATAATAGTGGGTTCCGTAACCTAACACTTTTTGAGTAAATGAAGTAGTACCGCCATATTCATATGCAATCTCTATTCCACAACTTTGAGCAAAAGGTAAATTTAAGACTGTAGATGCATCCGCATTAGTACCTATAAAATAATTTCCTGCTGTAGTATAAGTATTCATGTCAGCTCCTGCCGGTATCTGAGTACGGTTATTTATAAGTGTTGGATAGCTAGACGGACTTGGTATATCTGTGGATTTTGCCATCCTAACCCATGCACCCCAAACACCTGCAAGGTGT
Source organism: uncultured Clostridiaceae bacterium (assembly GCA_937976175.1). Classification (GTDB taxonomy): domain Bacteria; phylum Bacillota; class Clostridia; order Clostridiales; family Clostridiaceae; genus Clostridium_AD. The sequence continues at coordinate 2,937 of CALJTN010000069.1, forward strand.
TGCCTAATATACATATCATTTCCGCCATTATATCTAATTGCCATTTGCACTCTGTTATTTGTTTTATTAATATAAAAATACGTTCTAATATAGAAGAATACTCCACTTACAGGCACATTTGCGTGTTGAGTTAATATAAGGGTTTCTTCAGTTACATTTGGGTCAAGTTGAGCTCCATATGCTGTTATTGCATTCACCTTATCTCCCAAGGACGTCGCAACTGAATTTGCTAAAGCATCTACTTTCGCCTGTGCTCCTGTTGGTGTTTCTTTAGCATTCCAAGTGTTTTTTTCTGCATCAGATACAAATCTATTATTAGCATCTTGGGTAATAATTGAAGGTCCATGGTTAGAAGGATGCGTATAATTATTAGCATTAGCAGCAACA
>CALJTN010000070.1 GCA_937976175.1 uncultured Clostridiaceae bacterium
CTACATAAAGTCTGGAAGCAAAAACCTGTATAAAATTTTAGTGCTTCATCAAAGGCCTCTTGTGCAAGACAATAGTAATTTTGCCTATATGATACAGGGAATTGAAAGAGCTCTTCAAAATATGGATATATATTACCACACAGAATTTGTTGATAAAGATAACCAGGATAAAATGCAACTTCCATATAAATTGATAAAGGAAAATAATTTTGATGGCATAATTTTTATTGGTAAATTTAACGATAATTATATAAACTTTCTAAAACAAAAGATTAAAAACCATATTTTTTACACGGGTTACTCCCCTTCTTGTGATTTAGATAGTGTTTGGTTTAATTTCAATAATGGAGGATATAAGCAGTGCCAATACTTAATTAAAAAAGGACATGTAGATATTGGGTTTTTAGGAAGGCGTAGCATTTTGTTTAGAAATAAAGAAAAGGTTCTTGGGATAACTTCAGCTCTCGAAGACTATGCCATTCCAATTAGGAAAGAATTTTTTACTTATGTTGAAGAGAATTTCGAAGAAAACTTTGAAGCATCTGTTATGAGTTTACTTATGGCCGAACACAAACCTTCTGCAATAATATGTCAAGGTGATCTTATAGCTGTGAAATTAATTAATCTCCTTTATAAGAAAGGAATTAGGGTGCCGGAAGATATATCTATAATTAGCAGTGGTAATACAGAAATGGCCTCATTAACCGTGCCCACTCTTACAACCCTAGATTTGAACATTGAATATTCCTGTGAAATAGCAGTGGAGCTACTTTTAAAAAGGATTAATAACCCTGGTAAACCTTGCGAAAGCATAACCATTAACAGTAATTTGATTGAAAGAGAATCTGTTAAAAGTTTAAATGGACTAAATCCATAAAGGAGGGAATTAAATGGGCAAAAAAATAATAGTAGAGTTTATAAAAAAACATAAAGTATCATACATTATTGGCATTATTTTTATGCTACTAACCTCTTATATACAGTCACTTTTCCCCAGAGTACTAGGAAATACCATTGACATATTGAAAACAGATAATTTTACTATTAATCTTGTAAAAATGAAAATACTATATATACTTTTAATTGCAGTAGGGGTTTTTATAAGCACTTATTTATGGAGAAGTTTAATTGTAGTAAATGCTAGAAATCTAGAATGTCATCTTCGTGAAAAATTATATAGTCACTTTCAAAAATTATCTCCAGGTTTTTATAACCAAAGGAAAACTGGAGATTTAATCGCTTACGCTATAAATGATATTTCTGCTGTAAGAATGGCTTTAGGACCAGCTACCGCTATGACAATAAATGTATTTCTTATTTGTGGCATTTCTATATATTCAATGTCAAAGATTATAAATTTAAAACTTACTTTAATCACACTAATTCCAATTCCCTTTATCATATTTTTTATGCTAAAAATAGGTAAGCTTATTCAAAAACGATTTAAAAAGGATCAAGAAAATTTTTCTGCAATCTCAAGTAGAGTTCAAGAAAATATATATGGAATTAGAGTAATAAAATCCTATGTACAGGAAGAAGCTGAGGCAGAGAAGTTCCAGATATTAAATGATGCAATGATGGATGCTAGTCTTGATATGGTAAAGGTTTCTTCCTTTCTCTCCCCTATAATTCAAATTTCTTTTAGTATAAGCTTTGTTATAAATCTAATTATAGGTGGGAACATGGTGCTAAATGAGGTTATAACTCTTGGAGATTTTATAGCCTTTAATGGATATTTGACTATGATCATGCGCCCAATAGTTTCCATAGGGCGAGTTATAAACATATTTCAAAGAGGTATTGCTTCAATAAAAAGATTGGATGAAATATTTAATGTATGCCCTGAGATTGATGATGGAGTAAAAATGATAAATACCGCTATCCAGGGTGAAATAGAATTTAACAATTTGAGTTTTTCTTATGGTGATTCAGACAAAAAGGCATTAGAAAATATTAAACTTAAAATACCAAAAGGTCACACTATTGGTATTATAGGAAAAACAGCTTCAGGGAAAACTACCCTTTCCAATCTATTATTAAAGCTTTATTCGCCGCCGCCAGGAGAAGTATTTATTGACTCAGTGGACATAAATGACTATTCTCTAGAAACACTTAGAAGTAGTATTGGATATGTGCCACAGGATATTTTTTTGTTTTCTGCATCCATAAAAGATAATATAAAGTTTTTCAAGGATGAGTACTCAGCGGTTGAAGTTGAAGAAGCCGCTAAAATAAGTTCCATCTATGAAAGCATTACGGATTTTCCTAAGGGCTTTGATACCATGCTAGGAGAACGTGGCGTTAACCTTTCCGGTGGTCAAAAACAGCGTATTTCCATAGCGCGAGCTATTATTAAAAATCCACCAATATTGATTTTAGATGATTCACTTTCAGCAGTGGACACTATTACTGAATCCAATTTACTAAAAAATATAAAAAAATCAAGGATAGGAAAAACTACAATAATTATTGCTCATAGAATCTCTACAATAAGACACGCGGACTTTATTATAGTCTTAGATCATGGCAGAATTTGTGAAAGTGGAACTCATAGTGAGCTCCTAGAGAAAGGAGGATTGTATTATGAAACTTACAGGTCTCAACATAAAGATGAAGAGCAAAAATCTCAATGGGAAGCTTCATAAAATCAATAGCCTTGCTAGACTTTTACAGTTAACAAAACCACATCTTAACAAGATTGTTTTGGCAGCTTTGTGTGTAATGGTTGTAAATGCCGCTGAACTTTTGAAACCTTATATATTAAAACTTGTTATTGATGATTTCCTAATAAAGAAAATATCACAAAATGGTATGTACTCTATAACATCTATGGGAATACTATATTTTATTGTTGCAACTATTGGTGGCTTATCTTCTTTTACTCAAGTAAACTTAATTAATAAAGCTGGTCAAGAGATTATGAGAAATTTACGAAAGAGAGTATTCAGAACAATACAATTTCTTCCCCTATCATATCTTGATAAAACCTCCTCTGGAAGGCTCATAACAAGAGCTACAAACGATGTGGAGGCTTTAAGCGAAATGTATACTGATGTAATTATCAGCCTATTTAAAGATTTTTTCTTACTTATTGGTATAGTGTATGCGATGCTTGCACTGGATGTAAAACTAGCTCTTATATCATTTTCTGTTGTTCCTATAATGTTTTCTATTATTTTTCTTTTAAAGAACAAAATCAGGAAAAATTTCTCTAAAATGAAAAGTTTAATAGGTAGAATTAATGGATTTATGGCTGAGAATATTTCGGGAATGAAGATTATACAGATATTCACAGCTGAAAGAGAAAAAAATGCGGAGTTTTTAAACCTAAATGCAGAGTACTTCAAAAGTACATTATTTCAAGTTAGAATGAACAGTATATTAAGACCAATAGCAGATGTTTTTCAAAGCCTTGCAGTGGCAATTATACTATGGTATTCTATGAGTAAAATCGCAAATCATACTATAGAAATAGGTGTACTTTTCGCTTTTACCACCTATATAAAACAATTTTTCAATCCCATTTCTGACCTTGCTGATAACTATGCTACTATCCAATCTGCTTTGGTTTCCGCAGAACGAATTTTTGAACTTTTAGATGAGGAAGGTTCTCTAGAAGATTTAGATAAAGGCAAAAGTCATGAGCATATACAGGGGGATATAGAGTTTAAGGATGTATGGTTTTCCTATGATGGTTCTGATTGGATATTAAAGAATGTGAGTTTTAAAGTTAAAAATGGAGAAACCGTTGCATTTATAGGAGAAACCGGTGCAGGAAAGACTACAATAATAAGCCTCATAAGTTGATTTTATAAAATTCAAAAGGGTGAGATCTTAATAGATGGAGTTAATGTAAATGATATAAAAAAGAAGGATTTACGAAAGGAAATATCCGTTGTGCTTCAAGATGTATTTTTATTTTCAGGAGATGTACGATCTAATATTATACTAAATGATAGTATAAGCGAAAAGCTATTAACTGAGTCTCTTAAAACTACCTGCGCCTTAGATTTTGTAAATGATTTACCTGGTGGAATATATGCAGCTGTTATGGAAAGAGGAATCACCTTTTCAGCAGGTCAAAAGCAATTACTATCCTTTTCTAGGGCTCTTGCTCATTCTCCATCCATATTTATTTTAGATGAAGCTACATCAAATATAGACACACACACTGAAAAATTAATTCAAAAAGTTATTGAGGAAATGGCTCAAGATAGAACTACCCTTATTATTGCACACAGATTGTCAACCATAAGAAATTCAGATAAAATAGTAGTACTAAGACATGGACAAATTATAGAAGTAGGAACCCATGAGGAGCTCATATGCCTGGAAGGATATTATAAAAATATGATCCAAGGAGATGCAAAGATTGCAAATTAATATAAAAATGGTATGCAAAAGATTTATTTCAGCATTTTACATACCATTTTTATACTGCAATACTCCTATGCATATAATACTACATTAATAAGTAGTATTATATTATTGCGTTCTTAAAGTAAAGTAGAATTTAACTTCCCTTTCCGTATTTTCTACTCCGCAGCTACCTCCATGAAGCAACATAATATTTTTAACTATTGAGAGACCTAGCCCAGTGCCCCCAAGTTTTCGCGTCCTAGATTTATCAATTTTATAGAAGTTATCCCATATCTTCTCTATCTCAGTATCATGGATGTTACTTCCGCTATTTTCCACTTCCACACAGATAGTATCTTCTTTATTCACCATTACTATAGATATATATCCACCATCATCACTATGTCTTATTGCATTTGTCATATAATTTGTTAGCACTTGTTCTATTCTACTCCAATCTGAATTAACTTTTGAATTTTCAATTAAGCTTAATTTGAGACTAATATTTTTTTCAGAAAGAAGAGATG
>CALJTN010000071.1 GCA_937976175.1 uncultured Clostridiaceae bacterium
ATAAATCCTTAAAGTATTGAAAATATTAGGTTCTTAGAATTAATAACTTTACAAAATTGATAAAATTTAGTATTACTGCGCTTTTTATTGCATTTTCGCAAGTTTAAGAAGCTGTTCTTCTGTTAGATTTTCATAAGGATTGTTAACATTTACGTCACCTTTAACCTCTAATTTGTCGTTGAACATTCCAAGATGTCTACCAATAAGCTCAAGAGCTTTGACTTTGTCATTCATCTTAACCTCTATACCCTCTTTAGTAGATTTAATTCCGGCAATAGCTGCAAGTTTATCCTTAGGCACCTGATCTGTGAGTTCTACTTCAACATCTGTATAGATAATTTCTTGTTTGCCTATCTCATTACCACGGTTATCATACTGAGGTATTGATCTTGACTTCTGTATGACCTTAGCAAAGTCAGCTCCATTGGCAAAGGCTATTTTAGCAAGTTCAGCTAGGACCTTGTCTTGCGTTATCTCAGTACGCTTTTCTCTATCCTTCATACGTTCTTGAATTTTTTCAGAAACATGAGTTTTATTGAGTAGCTCTATAGCTATCCTACTAGCTGTATTTTGTGAATATCCTGCTCTTACTGCTGCTTGAGTAGCATTAAGGTCTATTAGGTACTCATCTATGAATGCTTTTTGTTTTGGTGTTAACTTGGCCATTAATGCCACCTCGCTTTCTTAGCAATAAAAAAAGAGCCTTATTCAGAGGGCTCTTCTGGGTTCCAAAATGAAAAATAAGTATTCTTTATGATTAGCAATACTGTTAACAATATATGAATAAATATTGCAGCATTGATGCCAATAAAGATGTTTAAAATACAATTAGGTGTTACATACAAAATAAATTTCTGTAAAAATATTAAACACAGATATCCTATTTCTATTATTAATATATAGGTTATACTACATAACAAAATTTGAAACAATGTTACTGGGTTTCCTTTTAATGTAACCTTATCCGAATACTGACTTTTCAACTTCGAAACATTGCTACTACTGCTAGTAATTAATATAGATAGATATGCCATAGTGAAACTTATAAACAATGCCATTACTGTAATCATTTGATTTAATGTTTCATTAAAAAAAATGGCTACATCATAAAACCTTATAGTCTTTATAAACATACACGCTATAGGATAGAATAGGGCTATAATAAGAGGCATTATTACTTCTAATACTTTTTCTTTTTTGGTTCGCATTAAATAATATTCCTTTATAGGCGTTACTATCTCTCTTAAATGCAAATTTATTCACCACTTTCCTCAAGCAAAACCATATTATTCTTTAAATATTCAAATATACTTTCTGTTTTAACTTCGTTTGTTCCTACCTCAATATCTAAGTCTTTTGCAGTCAACTTAAATTTCATTTGTTCAGTATCAAACCTAATTCCTGAACCATTATCTTTTACTGTAATACATTTTACTTTATTATTATCCTTATTGTATTCATCAAAAAAATCTTTAACTGTATTTTTAGTAATAGCTTTACCTTTTGCTGCGGGTTTTAATACTATATCAAAATTTTTACTTACATCAGATCTTCCTGATAACTTAGCAAAATCTGATACACTTACATCTTCTTCATCTACAGTCAAAGTAACAACATTTATCTTTTTAACTGCTTCTAAAGATTTCAGAAAGTCTTTAGAGACTACATTCTTGGATACTATTTTATAAGGTACTGTTTTACCAGCACCTTTATATGCAGCTTCCATAGACTTATTCAGATAATCGATAATTGCAGTATGCCCTACTCCATCTTTATTCTTTTCAAATAAACAATATGCATGGGTAGCATCTATAAATTTAATAGCTAGATGAGTTTTTTCTAAATCTCCATCCTTTTTGCCTTTTAATTTCCCTTTATTATGCATAGTAGTAGTATCAACAACATCTCTAACTTGATCATACTTGGCTGAATTAAACATTAAATAGTATACGTGATTACTTTTGTCATATACCGATTTAGCAAAGTTCATTACCTTCTTACTCGATGGTATATCTATTTTTATCTTGTTTATATCCTTACACTTCTTCATACTATCAATTATTGCAGTAAGCTCGGTCTCTAAACTCATAGTTGGTGATAAATCTTTTTTTCTTAATATATTCACAAAAATTTTATGCCCTGTTATTGTTCTTTCCATGTTAAAATCCCCTTTTTCTAATTTTATGATTTAATTATACATAATTTTTCAACTTATTTAAACAATTAATTCACAATTTAGAAATAAAAAGGCGCTCGCTCTATGTAAGATAAACGAACGCCTTTTCTGTTGGGGAACCTTTTTAATACTTTTTGTTTCAGTATATCATATACAGTATCCTATACAAGTCAATAAAAAGACAATGAAAAGACAATCACTCCCAAAGCTTAATACCGTCTATCCCAAATAGCAGAACGCTTAACTCCTCTATTGCCCTTCTGTGATCGTTCTTGACAGTTCCTACGCTGCAGGTATTACTTTCTGCTATTTTTTCCATTGTAAGTCT
>CALJTN010000072.1 GCA_937976175.1 uncultured Clostridiaceae bacterium
CAGGTTGTGAAAGTCATTAATATGGCCTTAAGCAAATTAAATGACAGAGTGGATCATGCTGTCTTTAATCAGGAAACAGACACAAGAGGACATTTTAATAAAGAGATTTTGTAGGAAGCATGGCTTGGGTTTAAATTGAAATCTTTAAATATATAAAAAGAATGGATAGGGCAAAAAACTATCCATTCTTTTTTTGTAAGAGTTATCAGCTCTAACTAAATTTTTAACTGGGAAAGATATTACTTATTATATGGGTGTATTTTTTTGGGAATTATTGTTGTAAAATGTCAAATTTTGTGTTATATTGTTTCTGTGATGATTAATAATTACATTACAGCTAAAGCAGACGAATCAAAATATTCAAAAAGTGAGACGGCTAATATGCTATATTATCTGTAGATTAGGCATATGAAATGGGATTAAAGATTGTAATAAGAAGAAAATCTTAGTAAGAGTATCTATTTATTTAAAACATACAAAGGAAAATTTTAGACTTAAAAAGAGGAGATTAGATCTAACTTTTATTAATATTGATAGCGGTGGCGGAATAGGTAGACGCATGACTTTCTAGGTTTATAAAACCTAGCTGTAGAGTGCAGATCTCTACCCCTATATATTAACAAAGTAAATAGTAGAAAGAGGTGAAATGGTAGACCTATCAGAGGAGTTTTTGCTCTCATAAGGTGACAAAAGGCTTAGTGACATTATACGAACACTATGAAGAAACTACAAAATCAGGGGGACAAAAATTGAGAGCGAAAAAAATTTTAGCGTTAGTATTAGTGATGATTATGTTAATTCCATATGGCGTAGTAAATGCCAATGGTTTATTGAATGGGACTATTTTTGGAATAAGGCTAACAGATGGTACAGGACAAGCGTTACCTTCTGTTGTTAATTTAAATACGATGCAATATTATACGACAACTTTGAGATTAAGTGACACAGCTGGAAATCCGTATCCAGCTCAAAATCCTACATATTTCATAGTAGGAGGGGATACTGCTAATTGGTATACCAATGGAAATCAATTAGTTATTATGGGTTCAGCGCCGTCTGGAACAATTACGGTAAGAGTGGAGGATACAGCTGGGCTATCTTATTATGTGGAGAACCAGATAAACATCACTGCTAAAGTGGTATCTGTTGATAAGAGTGTACTAGAAACTAAAATTGAACAGGCAGTTACTTTAGTAACTACATCTGTAGAGGGCACAGAACCAGGACAATATTCGGCAAGTGATAGACAAACTCTTTGGTCAGCGGTACAACTTGCAGGGATTATTTATGAGGGTACTGGATATGATCAAGCACGGGTAGATGCAGAAGTTGTGGCATTGCAAACGGCTATAACGGCATTTGAAAATTCGGTAATACCTGCACCAATGACAGTATCCGTAACGTTTGTTCCGTGGCTGGGTACACGTACAGTAGAAGCCGTACAAATAAAGTTAAACGGTGTAGTTATAGGATCAACTAATGGTATGGGCGAATTAGTAGCAAATGTTACTCCAGGAAACTATACCCTTGAAGCTTCAAGAGTAGGCATGAATACTTATACTGAAGATATAGTTATAGGTGAGGGAACCGTCACAGTAGAGTTTAATGTAACAGTTCCAAGAAGCTGGGATAAGTTAATCGGCTTAACGCCTGTAGCTGGTGGTCTCAATGAAGTATTCCATGAAGGTACTTTAAACTATACAATGACAGTTGCAAACAGCGTAGAGACAGTTACTTTCCATGCCATTACGAAGGACGGAGCCACAGTTAGAATGAATGGTGATGCGCCAGGGAATCCTATCAACTTGGTTGAAGGTGAGAACACCATCGAGATAGAAGTAACAGCTGAAAATGCTACTAATAAGACAACTTATACAGTTATTGTCACTAGACAAACAGAAACAGCAATTCCGACAATCAAATACATCACGGGTATAATATCTACAAGGTTAAGCGGTAATATATTAATCCCTATGCCAGAAACTGTAGTGAATCTCAATGCAGCGAGATTAGAAGTACCTTTTACAAAATACACACTACAAGTAACAAGTAGAGGGGCATCTGGTTTATTAGATATTCTAAAGAACATTCCTGCACAAAATCCTTTAGCTCTAACTGAAGTGACTACGGAAAGCCAAATTTCATTATATCCAATTTCAAGTAACTCGATTTTATTGGTAGGGTTCTACAATGACCAGAACCAGTTGGTAGGGTATAGCACAGACCCACAGTTGAGAAGTTATAATAATTTAAGTCTTGTACAAACTTCACTGCCGATTAATCCGGTATTTAGTTCTGATGTAACAAGTTATACAGTAGATGTTCCCTACGAGACTGCACAATTTATCCTCAACGCAGGCACTGCTCAGGGGGCAACTGTTACAATTAATGGGGAGACTAGAGAAAGCATTGTATTACCTTTAGTGGTAGGCGAAAATACTATAGAAATTGTTGTAACAGCAGAAGATGGGACTGCAAAAACCTATACAGTTGTTGTTACTAGACAAGCATCACAATCACAGCAGTATGACGCAGACTTCACAATTTATTGGGGAGCAGCGAGTCCTCTAGAAAGCGCATCTATAGCTATAAATGGACAAACCTTAATAACAGATGCTAACGGAAAAGCTTCTATTCAGCTGGCGGACGGCACGTATGCATTTACAGTTTCAAAAGCTGATTGGACAACTCAAGAAGGTAGTGTAGTAATAAGTGGAGGCAGCGTGTCAGTAGTAAGAACACTACTGTCCTCTGTAAGTACTGCACCTCAGAGCTATCCAGTAGAATTTACGGTTAATAACAGCCTGGCAGGTGCAATCCAAGGGGCTATAGTTTCAGTAACGGTTAATAACCAACTAAGTACTTCATATACTAGCGGGTTTATGTTATCTATCAGTGTAGTTAACCTTCCTATAACAGGAACAACAAATCAGGATGGTAAGACGGGATTCCTTTTACCAAATGGTACTCACAATTACACTGTTAGCAAGACAGGATACAACACGGTAGCAGGAACAATTACAGTAAATGGAGCGCCTGCAGGTACTACGGTGGTATTAAGTGAAGCTATAACAACTACTCCAACCACGCCAACTACTGGTGGAGGCGGCGGTGGTGGTTCTGCAGCAAAAGCTCCAGTACAAACACCGGTGATCCAGCCAACAACGAAGATTACAGATGGTTTATCTACTGTAGAGACAGGTCAGGGGACTGTAAAAGCAGCTAACGCTGAAATCACTAAAATTATGGGTGCAGGAAAGCCCGTTATCCTGGAATCAGCAATCGCTACACTGGATTTCGGAGCAAAAAGCTTAGCTGTTGAAGAAGTTAAAACAGGCATTGGTGCTTATTTGGAATTAGGCGCATTGGTAACGGAGAAGAAAGTGACTGAAGAGGTTTTAACGGGTTCTAAGTTGTCAGAAACTGGGTTAGTAGCTATTGGTGGTAAAGTACTAGATTTAGTAGCTCAATTAAACTATACAGATGGTACAAGTAAAAAAATCAAGAGCTTTGCAGAGCCTGTAAAAGTAACCATCAACCTAAAAGAGATTGGCTTAACGGGTGCAACAGAAAACATGACAGCAGTAAGATTTGTTCCTCAAGCTGATGGCAGTTACAAGACGATCAAGTTAGGCGGAACATACAATGCTGATACAGATACATTTAGTTTTTATACTGATAGTTTTAGTTTATACAGTATTGTAAAAGCTGATAAAATCAGAAAAATTAAGTTAACGGTTGACAAGCATGCCTATTCTGTAGATGAGACTAATCTCGTAACAGATGTAACGCCAGTCATTGAGGAAGATAGAACCTTAGTGCCTATTAGGGTGGTTGCAGAAGCCCTAGGAGCAGAGGTAGACTGGGATCAAGATACAAGAGTAGTTACTATTGCATTAGATGGAAATGTATTAACACTAACAATTGATCAGCTTATAGAAGATATGGACGTTCCAGCCAAGCTATTAAATAATAGAACCATGGTTCCAATCAGATATGTCTCTGAGAAATTAGGAGCTTATGTAATGTGGTTTGCTGCAGAACAAAGAGTAGACATCATAATATAATTAACTTTTATCTCCAACCAAGTAATTATGGTTGGAGACTTTTTGAGTAAACGTCAAATAAAATAGGGTATAGAATAAGCCGAAAAGATGATATATGTACTATCTTTTATAGATTTAGTAAGGTCTATGATTGACTTAATCAATAAAATAATCTTTTGATCATGAAGAAATTAATGCCACTTAGTACTTAAAGATAAAATAAAACATAAAATAAAGCACAAGGAATATAGCCAATTTAACTTTGTCTGCCCAAGGAGCTTCTGTAAAGCAATTCATAATCCAAGCAACAAAGAAGGTTATAATACCAGCTAACATTATAGATAACGCAGACTCAAATGAGAATGAGCGGAAAACGTAATGCTTCAAAAATTTCGCCTCCTTAAGAAAGGTAAATAAAACACTATTTTGATTATTTAGAAATGGTTAAAACAATTATAATGGTAACATAATTAATTTTATTTTAAAAGTGGTATGGGAGCATAACGATCCAAAATTATATGCCTTACACTTTTGGCTTGTTTCATACTGTATGATACAACATCCTTCGAATTACACAGCAGAAGGCTATAAGCATTTGGTTAATTTATTTATTGATGCTTATGATAATGATTGGGATTCAGGATATATACCTAGGCGATGAAGAAAGTGCAATCGCAAATATTAATAAATGGAAAGACCAAATGAGAAAGGAACTAAGACAATAAAAAATGCTAAGAAAAAGAGGACGAGTGATGTATACGAAGCAAGAGTTAAAAAACATGATAAAAGAAATGGGTATAGAGCCTACAGATACCGTGCTCATTCATTCATCCATGAGATCAATCGGTGAAGTCCTAG
>CALJTN010000073.1 GCA_937976175.1 uncultured Clostridiaceae bacterium
ACTCCTTTCGTTTCTGATAAATAAACTATGGGTGCCACTGGTGATATTCCTTCACTGCTTAAATTATTTATATACTCCCATATGCTAACTGATTTATAGGTAAGAATCTCACCTTGGTTTCTTAGCATGTCTAGCAACTTATAACTTACTACACTAACACCCTCTCCATATAAACCAAATATTTCTTTAGCTTTACTCATATCTGCAACTATTATTTCAATTTCAGGTCTTGGCTCAGGGTTTCTATTGGCAAAATCTATAATAGAAATTAACCCTTTTTCTGCCACAGCTTTGCTTATGATTATTACTTTTGCGTGACTCCAGTATGCTTTTTTACCATCAACTTCTATAAGTCTTCTGGCAGCTTTAAAAACTGTGTCCCCTTGACTTTCAACAAACTTTGATTTTACTATATCTGTTCCTACTGCTAATTTAGGAACTAACATTTCTGCAGTCATGCTATACTTACAATCCTTATTACCTATATCAATAGAAAATCCCTGAACTACGCTAAGGTCATTAATCTCTCTATAGTTCCAACAGGATGTAAGTGCAAGACAATTCATTAATATAGCCAAGATATATATTAGTTTATTTTCTTTCCTCATCAATTAACCCTTCTTCTAATAGTTTTTTTCTTCTTCTGCCTTAGGGAATCTTTAGGCACTAATTTCGTTCTATAATTCATGAACCACCAGGGAGACCTAATTACCATGTCCTGCATATCTTTAAAGTCAGTTGGATATATATTTGTAGTATATGGGATTCCATAGGTTTTCATAGACATCAGGTGTATAGATAGTCCAATCACACCAAAGATATAGCCATAGAGACCTAAAATGGATGCTAGTATTAAAAAAATAAGTCTTATAAGTATTAAAGCACCTAACATTTGAGGAAGTAAGAAACTTGAAATTCCAGTTATAGCTGTAACTATAACCATAGGTGCACTGATAATATTAGCATTAACTGCAGCATCCCCTAGAACTAGCGCTCCTACAATACCTACCGCCTGACCTATATGCTTAGGTAACCTTAGCCCAGCCTCTCTTAGTATTTCAAAGGCAAATAGCATAAGTATGGCCTCTACTATAGATGGAAAGGATACTCCTTCTCTTGCTTGATAAATTCCTATTAATAAAGTGGTAGGCACCATCTCTTGATGATAGGTTATAAGTGCCACGTAAATAGCTGGTACACTAGTGGTAAGAAAAAACCCAATAAATCTTACTACCCTATTGACAGAAGCCATGAAAAAACTGTTATAATAATCCTCATTTATTTGAAACTGTTCTAAAAATATATAAGGTACGGTTAAGACAACCGGTGTGCCGTCACATATTACTGCTATCCTTCCTTCTAATAACTTACCTGCTATAGTATCCGGTCTTTCGCTAGATCCAATGGTAGTAAAGGGTGATAATGGTTCATCTTTAATAAACTCTTCTATTGCCCCCGAATCTATTATTCCATCAATTTTAATCTGATCTAGTCTTCTCTCTAATTCTTCAATTATTTTTTCCTGTGCTATATCCTCTAGATAACATATATATACTGTTGTTTTCGTCCTTTCTCCTATTACTTTCCTTTTAAATTTCAAGTCGGAGGTGCCAATTTTCCTTCTAATAAGGGCTAAGTTAACAATAATAGACTCTGTAAATCCTTCTCTAGGACCCTTTACAATAGTTTCTGACGTGGGTTCTTGTACGCTTCTTACTGGAAAACCCTTTGTATTTATAACAAGCATTTCATTACTTCCATGAATTAGAAGTAATGTATCTCCATAAAGTAAGGCTTTTATCATCTCATCTATTTTCCATTGTTTTTTGATTTCTCCTACTATTAAAATTCTATTCATTATAACTTCAATCAAACTCTTAGAGTCTTGATCCATAACCACATTATTACCCATAATAGGCTTCACTACATTTTCATTAATAGTTTCATTATTACACATGCCATCTATAAAAATAATACAGCACTTTATACTAGCATTTCCATTTTCAAACACTCTGTAAATTACCGTGCCATCATTTGCAAATTTGTTTTTAAATATTTCTATGTTTTCATTAAGAGAATAGGTTAGCTCACTTTTCTCATTACCCTGACCCTGTTTATCTTGATTCTTCATATCATCAGGTGCTTTATCCATTAACTCTCACCTCTCATATAACTTGGTAAATAATTGATTATGTTAGTTTGCCAAAGATAACGTAAACATATTCTAGTATGCATAAATTGTTTAAGTTTAACAGCTTGCAACCATAGCAACTATAAAAAACACGTAACAAGTGGGGGGCACCTGTTACGTGTTTATATTTTAAAGGGGTATTTTATCATCCCTTGGGTGATCTTTACATTTCTTTTTTTATGCCTCTACTTAAAGTATTTTCATAATCTATAAACTCATATACATCTTCTTTAAATAAGTGACTAAAGGTCTTAAGCTCTTCTAAACTTAAATCCTCTATAGCCTTATGCTCTTTTTCACAATGCAACACAATAGCACCTATAACTTCATGGGCATCTCTAAAGGCTGTTCCTTTATTCACAAGATAATCCGCTGCTTCCGTAGCATTTAAAAAACCTCTTTTAACTGCATTATACATATTCTCACTTTTAATTTTTAAAGTACTTAGCATTCCATTCATAACCTTTAAGCACTTTAAAACTGTGTCAACTCCATCAAAGAAAGGTTCTTTATCTTCCTGCATATCTTTATTATAGGCCAGTGGAATTCCTTTCATAGTGGTAAGTAAGCTTATTAAATCGCCATATACTCTTCCAGTTTTTCCTCTTATCAGTTCTGCTGCATCTGGATTTCTTTTCTGTGGCATTATGCTACTTCCTGTAGAGAATTCATCACTAATTTCAATAAAATCAAACTCTTTAGTACTCCATAAAATAAGTTCTTCACTGAGTCTACTAAGATGCATCATTATTATAGAAAAATCAGATAAAAGCTCTAATAAATAGTCCCTATCACTTACTCCGTCCATAAAATTATCTACTGGTTTTTTAAACCTCAGTTCTTTTGTTGTAAGATTTCTATCTGTGTTATAGGTTGTTCCTGCTAAAGCGCAACATCCAAGAGGATTTTCGTCCATAATCTCTGTAGCACTTATAAGCCTTTTCTTGTCTCTGCTTAGCATGTTATAATAGGCCATAATATGTTGTTTAAAGGTTACGGGCTGAGCTCTTTGAAGATGGGTATAGCCTGGCATTATAACAGCATTATCCTTTGCTAATCTTTCAATAGTACTTAAAATAACATCTAAATTTTCAATAACTTCAGTAGCTTTATATTTTGAATACAGTCTCATATCCACTGCAACTTGATCATTTCGACTTCTTGCTGTATGAAGCTTTTTACCTACATCACCTATACGTTTTGTAAGATGTATTTCCATAAAACTGTGAATATCTTCATAGTTACCTTCAATTTTTATTTTACCTTCGTCTATATCTGAAAGAATAGAACTTAGTTCATTAACTATAGTTAAGCTTTCTTCCTCCGTTAAAATGTTACATTTGGAAAGCATTTTAACATGAGCTATACTTCCCATAACATCTTCATAATATAATCTTTTATCAAAACTTAGAGAACTATTAAAGTCCTCCATAAGCACACTTTCTTTTTCTTTAAATCTTCCACCCCAAAGTTTCATATACGTCACCTATTTAACCCTCATAAATTTTGTAGTTTATTTTAATAATTGCTTAAATTTTTATATGCCTTAATTTTGCTTGGCAGAGAAAATAAGTTTATAAATCCTTCCGCATCCTTATGATTATATAGATTGCTTGCACCAAATGAAGATATAGCTTCATCATAAAGAGCATAAGGCGATTCCTTGCCTGCTACCATTATATTTCCCTTATAAAGTTTTAGCTTAACAGTTCCTGTTACAGTTTCTTGAGTTTTATCCACAAATACATCAAGTGCCTCTCTCATTGTAGTAAACCAAAGCCCATCATAAACTAACTGCCCATATTTTTGCGCTACTAAGTATTTAAAGTGCAGCGTATCCTTATCTAAAGTTATTTCTTCTAGTTCTTTATGCGCAGCATAAAGTACGGTACCACCTGGAGTTTCATATATTCCTCTTGACTTCATTCCTACAAGTCTATTCTCTACTAAATCTACAATACCTATTCCGTTTTCTCCACCAACTTTATTTAATACTGTAACAATATCCATTGGACTCAGCTCAATTCCATCTACCTTCTTTGCAATTCCCTTTTCAAAGTATATTTCTACATAAGTAGGTTCGTCTTTAGCTTTCTCAGGAGCCGTAACCATAAGATACATATCTTGTTTATGTTCATTTCTTAAATCCTCAATATCTCCACCTTCATGACTTATATGCCATAAGTTTTGATCCCTTGAGTATATCTTATCTTTAGTAACTGATATTTCTATACCTTTGGCGTTAGCGTAATCAATAGCATCCTCTCTTGATTTTATATCCCAAATTCTCCATGGAGCAATGATCTTTATAGAGGGGTCTATTGCTGCTATACCCACTTCAAATCTAACTTGGTCGTTTCCCTTACCAGTACATCCGTGGCATATGTATTTCGCCCCTTCTTTATGAGCAATTTCCACAAGTTTTTTGGCTATTAAGGGTCTTGCAAAGGATGTACCTAGTAAGTATTTGCCTTCATACAACGCATTTGCTTTAACTCCCTTAAATACATAGTCTTCTATAAATTCAGCTGTTACATTCTCGATATAAATTTTTTCTACTCCTGCCTTTAAAGCCTTTTTTTCAATTTCCTTCATATCATCTTCTTGACCCACATTAATACAAGCAGCTATAACCTCCACATCATAATTTTCCTTAAGCCAAGTTATTATTATAGATGTATCTAGACCACCCGAATATGCTAAAACCACTTTTTCTTTCATTTTATTATCCCCTTTCGATTTTGTTCTTTTGTTTTTTAGTGTCATTTATTTTTTTCACACTATTAATTTCATTTGACTAAAGTATTTTATTTAAAAATTCTTTAGTTCGCTGTTCTTTAGGAGCACTAAAAAATTCTTCTGGTGTTCCTTGTTCTACTATTTTCCCACCGTCCATGAAAATAACTCTATCTGCTACTTCCTTGGCGAACCCCATTTCATGGGTTACAACTACCATGGTCATGCCTTCTTTTGCAAGATCCTTCATTACTGCTAAAACTTCGCCAACTAGCTCTGGGTCTAAGGCCGAGGTGGGTTCATCAAAGAGCATTATGTCCGGTCTCATAGCCAGTGCTCTAGCTATAGCCACCCTTTGCTTTTGTCCTCCTGATAATTTTGATGGATAATTATCTAACTTTTCTTTAAGACCCACCTTCTCAATGATTACTTCAGCTCTCTTTAATACTTCGCCTCTGGATTCATGCTTAACAGTAATAGGAGCCTCCATTACATTTTGAAGTACAGTCATATGAGGAAATAGATTAAAGTTTTGAAATACCATTCCTACCTTTTCAATGGTACTTCTCGTATGCTTTTTGTTTTTAACATTAAGCTTTTCTCCTTCAATAAAAACCTCTCCCATATTGGGCTCTTCAAGGTGATTTAAACATCTCAAAAATGTACTTTTTCCTGAACCAGAAGGTCCTATTATAACTAAAACCTCTCCTTTTTCAACCGTTACATTTAAACCTTCAAATACTGTTAGTGCACCAAATTTTTTAGTTAAATCTTTAGTTTCTATCATATACATTCTGTCTCACCTCTACTTAATATACTGACAGTCTTTTTTCATAATGTGAAAATACTGTAGTAAAAATTGTTGTCATAAAAAGATATAAACATCCTGTTATGAAGAAAGCTTCCATAGGTCTAAAGCTTGAAGCATATAAAAGCTGTGCCGATCTCATAATTTCTACCATAGCTATGGTAGACACTAAGGAGGTATCCTTAAGCATTGTTATAAACTCATTACCTACAGATGGAATAATTATTTTAAAGGTTTGAGGTAATATTACCCTTTTCATAGTATCAAAATAAGTGAAACCTAATGATTTGCAAGCCTCAAACTGCCCTTTATCTACTGAAAGTATTCCTCCCCTTATTATCTCTCCCATATAAGCTCCTGAATTTAAACTAAGTCCTATTAGTGCCGCCTGAAAGGGTGAAAACTTAATACCTATATTAGGTAACCCATAATAAAAAACAAATAATTGAAGAAGCATGGGGGTCCCTCTAAAGAGCCAGGTATAAAAACCTGCTATATTAACCGCTAGCTTATTTTTAGAAAGTTTTAATAGTGCTGTAAACATCCCTATTAGACTTCCAAGTACTACTGATATAAGAGTTAGTTCCATAGTTATTAAACTTCCTTTTAATAACACTGGAAACATTTCCTTTAAAACGTTTATATCCATTGTGGTTTTTCCTCCTAATATTCCTTTGGGTCAGAAAATAATTATTAATTGTTTTCCCCTAGCACTCCTTGCTATTTAGTGTATGCATCAAACCCAAACCATTTTTGTGAAAGCTGAGAGAGAGTTCCATCTGATTTAAGTTCATCCAGAGCCTTTTGTACTGCTGCTCTTAATTCCTTATCTTCTTTCTTAAATCCAATTCCCATAGGCTCTTCACTAATTACATCCTTTAAAACATCATACTCACCTGGTTTCTTTGCTACATAATACCCACCAACTTGAGCATCCATGATGACTGCATCTACTCTTTCATTTGATAATTCTTGAAACGCTTCCGTAATTTTGTCATATCTCTTAATCTCTTTTAGCCCTTCCATTGCTGTGGCTGCAGTATCTCCTGTTGAACCTAGCTGACAAGCTACTACTTTGCCCTTTAAATCTTCCAAACTCTTTATGGATGTATTACCTTTTTTTATAGCAACAACTTGACCACCCATTACATAAGTATCTGAAAAATCTATACTTTCTTTTCTCTTATCAGTAATACTCATTCCTGAAAGTATCATATTAAATTTTGATGATGTAAGCGCTAAAAGTATTCCATTAAAATCTGTAGTAGTATACTCTGTTTCAACTCCTAATTTTTTTCCTATTTCATACCCCAAATCAACATCAAATCCTACTAGATTGTTTTTAGAATCTCTGAATTCCATTGGTGGATAAGAATCATCTAATCCAATAGTTAATTTACCCGCCTTTTGGACTGCCTCTAGAGAATTTAACTTCTCCTCTTTTTGACCACATCCTGCAAGTAATGCACCCGCCATAGTCACTGTTAATATAATTGCCATAATTTTTTTCATTTGTACCACTCCTTATTTATAGTATAATTAATTAGTGAATATTTATGCATATATATGCATGATAGTCATTTTCTAATTTTCTTGCTTTTTAAACTTTATTGCTGATTTAACTGGCTTGTTTTTATTTATTATATATCGGTTTTAATAATATTGCAATGCTTTTTTGTTATTTATATTCATGTTTTTATAATATTTATGCATGCATAACAATGAAAAATGAGCAAACTAATTGATTTTGCTCATTTTTAACCATCCTAACTTCTTAGAAACCTTCTTAATTTCACTCTTTTCAAAGACTAAGTAATTCCGAAAATAGAAAAACATTAAATGTACCCTTAGCTTATTATTAAACTAAGGGTGCATTTAATGTTCCAATAAATTCTTTTTACGCCATATTTTTTTATAATTTACTTGCCATTTCTGCTAAAATTTCCGCACTCTTATTTAGTTCTTTTACAGAATACACTATTTTCCTTAACGCTTGTTCTTGTTTTTCAGAGGAAGTCATAGAGATACCAATACTTTTTTCTACTATAGTTACTGAATCTTTGATACTTTTCAGTATAGTATTGATTTCAGTTATGGATTGAGTACTAGACCCAGATAACTTTCTTATTTCAGATGCTACAACACCAAATCCTCTACCAAGATCACCTGCCCTAGAGGCTTCTATTGCAGCATTTAAGCCTAGCAGATTTGTTTGTTTGGCTATTCCTTCAATAAAATTGATTATACCATCTGTGTTATTGCACTGATTAGAAGTGATTTTCACTTCTTCTACAACTTCATTATTTATTTTTCTAATATTTTGTATATCCTCATTAATTTCATTTGCAACTTTTAGTATAGAAGTAGTTGCGTTTAATAAATCCACAGACATTTTAGATACCTTGATACTATTCTCTAAATTTTTACCATAAGATATGGCACCTACCACATTACCACACTCATCCTTTAGAGGAATAGCAACCACTCTAATACTCATATTGTTGTAATCATCAATAGTAAATGCTTTTATCTTACCATTTTCCATAACCTCTCTTAGTGCTTCACCTTTAGGAATTACTTTCCCAATTTCAGAATATGCAGGCATATTTTTACTTGGAGCAAACTTAACAAAGCGTTCATTGTCAGTTAACGTAAAAGAAATCTCATCCTCAAATAATGCAGGCAATCGTTCTAATATCTCTTCAAAACTACTTATTATTCGGTGTCTACTCTTTGTGTTTTCACTTTCTTTTAACTCTACTTTATTAATCACTTTTTTCCTCCAATACTTTATTTAGCTCCTTATTCCAAAACACGTATTTTGATATTTATATAAAAATCATAGCAATAGACACTATCCACACAGCTAGAATAGCTAAAGCACTTTTCTTAATAGAAAACTTAAATACTATGGAAAATCCTATTATCAATAAAAACATTTTCAAAAATAAGAAGGGGTCAAACCTATTTATTAGTATACTTTTGACTGAAGTTTTGTCTGTTACCGTTAAAAAAATAGGGTTATTTGTAATAAACATAAATATGGATTTCATAAAATCACCAATAGAAGTCGCTAATGTAGCAATAAGATATACATTGAACACCTCTTTAAATTCAGGTTTATATTTATCTTTGCAAGAAAGCAGTAAAGCTATAATATAGTAAAGTATTGAAGTAAATAATAAACTCACACCCAAGTAAATCATAGTTGTAATTATTTGCATACTAGGAGTAGAAAGCATCTCAGCATATTCAGGAGCATGTATGGATATAATGGATTTTCTAAGACTTTGCACTATACTGTCTTTCAGTAGTTCTTTTGAAAATGTGCTATTTACATATGAAGTTATTGCCGAAAAGAACATAATTATCAAAAAATAAAATTCAGGACATGGTTCAATATTAGTTTCTTCAAAAAGTTTTGAAGGTTTTGTAAAAAAATATTTTACTCTTTGCATTTTATTAAGTTTTTGTTTATGAAAGTTATATTCCATATATTAACACCTCAATTCTATATTTTGGTTTTATCAATATATTATCATAAATTGGATTATAAGTAAATTAAGTTAATTTAAAATACAAAAACTAAAAAAAACAAGCCACAGGCAATGGTTCACCTGCGGCCTATTTACTTATAACTATTTTTTCACTAATCTACAATATTAAACACCTCTAAATCTACACTCATAACATCTATCTTCATAAGTTCCACTATTGCCTTTGCAGTATCTAAGGAAGTTATAACTAAAGTGTTATTTTCTATAGCCGTTCTTCTAATCCTAAATCCATCTGTTTTTGAATCATTTCCTTTAGTAGGTGTATTTATCACCAAATCCACCTGTCTATCCTTTATTACATCTATAATATTAGGAACTCCTTCTATAATTTTCTTAACCGACCTGGCATCAATGCCCCTATCCTTTAATAGTTTAGCAGTACCCTTAGTTGCTATAAACTTATAATTCAGTTCACTAAAAGCCTTTGCTACATATAAAAACTCCTCTTTATCCTGTGGATTTATCGTTGCCAATATAACCCCTTTTTCTTTTTTAACTTTCATTCCCGACGCTACAAGACCTTTATATAGAGCCTCCTCAAAGTTTCTACCTATTCCTAGCACTTCTCCGGTGGATCTCATTTCTGGTCCTAGGCATACCTCCACTTCTGGAAGTTTTTGAGTTGAAAATACAGGAACCTTAACAGACACTAACTCAGGTTCCTTGTAAACACCACTACCGTAACCTAAATCCTTTAATTTTTCTCCTAGCATCACCCTTGTGGCTAGCTCTACAATTGGCACTTTACTAACCTTACTAATGTACGGAACTGTACGACTAGCTCTTGGATTAACCTCTATTATATATAATTCATCTTTGAATTCTATAAATTGAATATTAATCATACCCATTACTTTTAGTGCTACCGCTATCTTCTTTGTATACTCTAGTATCTTATCTTTTATATTCTCTGATATATTCTGACTTGGATATACTGTAATACTATCTCCCGAGTGAACTCCCGCTCTCTCTAGATGTTCCATAATACCCGGTATTAATATTTCCTCACCGTCACAAATAGCATCAACTTCTATTTCTCTACCTAATAAATATCTATCTATTAAAACAGGATTCTTCTTATCTTTCTCAAAGGCATTTTTTAAATAATATTCTAATTCTTTTTCTGCATAAGTTATTTCCATCCCCTGCCCACCTAATACATAAGAGGGTCTAACCAGTACTGGGTATCCAATATTTTTAGCTTCTTCTAATCCTTCTTTTAAGTTCCAAACCGCCCTTCCCTTTGGTCTATTTATGTCTAATTCCTCTAAAAGCGCATCGAATTTTTCTCTATCCTCTGCTACATCTATTTGCTCTGGCTTAGTTCCATATATAGATATATTTTTTCTCCTTAAGAATTTAGCAAGTTTTATAGCAGTTTGCCCGCCGAATTGCAGTATAACTCCATCCGGTTTTTCTTTCTCAACAATATTTAATACTTCCTCTTCTGTTAACGGTTCAAAATATAACTTATCCGAAATGTTAAAGTCCGTACTTACAGTTTCTGGGTTGTTGTTCACTATTATAGTTTCAATTCCCAGTTTTCTAAGAGCAATTACACTATGAACAGATGCATAATCAAACTCAATACCCTGCCCTATCCTTATAGGTCCTGAACCTATTACCATAACTTTCTTTTTGTCACTTACCTCCACTTCGTCATACTCATCATAAGTTGAATAGTAATATGGGGATAAAGCCTCAAATTCTCCAGCGCAAGTATCTACCATCTTATAAACAGGTTTAATTTTCCATATATTTCTCAGGTCACAAATTACATTTGGACTAACCTGTAATAAATCTGAAATCCCTTTATCCGAAAATCCCTTTTTCTTTAATAATTGTAACCAATCTTTATTCATATCTTGCAGTGTGGATTTTTTTAGCTTTTCTTCTTCATCTATTATCCACTTTATTTTATTTATAAAGAATTCATCTATTCCTGTAATTTCCGAAACCTTTCCTACTCTGTAATCACGTCTAAGCATTTCCGCTAAATAAAATATCCTCTCATCATCCGGCGCCATTACTCTTCCCTTCAATTCTTGCATGCTCTGCTCTGCCAAAGAATCATTTTGAAGAGAATATTTTCCGATTTCTAAAGAACGAATCCCTTTTAGTAAAGCTGCTTCAAAATTACTTCCAATGGACATTATTTCTCCTGTAGCCATCATCTTCGTGCCTAAAACTCTATTTGCTCCCTGGAACTTATCAAAAGGCCACTTAGGAATTTTCACTACCACGTAATCAAGCGAAGGCTCAAAGCAAGCATAGGTTTTTTGCGTTACTGCATTTTTTATCTCATCTAGTCCATAACCTAGAGCTATTTTTGCCGCTACCTTTGCAATAGGGTAACCTGTAGCCTTTGAAGCTAGTGCAGAAGATCTACTCACCCTTGGATTAATCTCTATAACTGCATACTCAAAGCTTTTTGGATCAAGGGCAAGTTGAACATTGCAACCACCTTCTATACCTACATTGTTTATTATATCTATGGATGCACTTCTAAGCATTTGATATTCTTTATCCGAAAGAGTTTGGCTCGGTGCAACAACAATACTATCTCCCGTATGTATTCCTACTGGATCTATATTCTCCATATTACATACAGTAATGCAATTACCATAGCTATCCCTCATAACTTCATATTCTATCTCTTTCCATCCTTTAATACTCTTTTCTAAGAGAGCCTGTCCGATAGTGCTCAATTGTAAACCTAAGGATAAAATTTCAATTAGTTCTTCCTCATTTTCAGCAATTCCACCTCCACTTCCCCCTAAGGTATACGCCGGCCTCACAACTACAGGATATCCCATTTTACTAGCAAAATTTAGCCCACCATCTATATCTGTAACAATTTCACTCTCTACCACCGGTTGATTAATCTCTTTCATAAGACTTCTAAAAATCTCTCTATCCTCACCTTTTTTTATAGCTTCTATAGAGGTTCCGATTACTCTTACCTTATATTTATCTAAAATACCATTATCAGCAAGTTCCACAGCCAAATTTAATCCTGTTTGTCCTCCCATACCAGCAAGGATGCTATCCGGCCTTTCCTTCTTAATAATCTTTTCTAAGAATTCTATAGTTAAAGGTTCTATATAAACAATGTCCGCAACCTCTTTATCTGTCATTATTGTTGCCGGATTACTATTTACTAGTACAACCTCTACCCCTTCTTCCTTTAATGCTTGACAAGCTTGTGTTCCTGAATAATCAAATTCAGCAGCTTGCCCTATAATTATGGGACCCGACCCAACTACTAGTACTTTTTTAATGCTTTTATCTATTGGCATATAAATCCCCCTCTATGTTATCTCTAGTTAAACCGTTATTCTCACTCTAAATTATCATTAACACAAAATGCACTTAATTTTCTTTTATACATCTACCTTCAGCTACCAGCACTGATTTTCCACCCTATATCACCGAAAGGAATTTATCAAAAATTATTTCTATATCCTTAGGTCCAGGACAAGCTTCCGGATGAAACTGAACACTAAATATGGGAAGACTTTTATGTCTCATACCTTCTATAGTTCCATCATTTACATTCACATGAGTAACTTCCATACCCTCCGGCAACCCACTTACATAATATCCATGGTTTTGCGACGTAATATATACCTTATTTTCTTCTATATCTTTAACTGGATGATTACATCCTCTATGTCCAAATTTAAGCTTTTCAGTTTTACCTCCAAGGGTTAGTGCTAAAAGCTGATGCCCTAGACAAATTCCAATTATAGGTTTTTTACCTATAATTTTTTTTAGTGTCTTAATTACATCCTGTAAATCCTCTGGGTCCCCAGGTCCATTTGATAAAAATATTAAATCTGGATTGACCTTCAATATTTCTTCAGCCTTTGCATCAGCAGGAAATACTGTTAACTTGCAATTTCTTTGTTTAAACGAACGTAGTATGTTTTCTTTTATTCCAAAATCTACAATAGCTACATGCGCTCCGTCACCTTCCATGGTGTAAGTTTTTTCTGTAGTAACCTTCATTACTGCATCATTATTATTAAAGTTTTTAAACTTTTGTTCTATTTCACTTTGTGATAATTCTTTTGTAGCAATTATCCCTTTCATTGTTCCATTATTTGTAAGTATTTTCGTTAGTGCTCTTGTATCGATACCTTCTAGACCTATTATTTTATTTTGCTTAAAGTACCCCTCTAAGTCCATCTCACATCTCCAGTTATTGGGATAATCACATTTTTCTCTAACAATAAACCCCTTCACTTTAGGGGACTTTGATTCCACATCCTCTAAATTAATTCCATAGTTACCAATTAGCGGATATGTCATAGTTACTATTTGACCATAGTAGGAGGGATCCGTTAAAACCTCTTGATAACCAGTCATCCCCGTATTAAAAACCACTTCCCCTACACTTTCCTCTAGATATCCAAATATATTACCTTCAAATATTATTCCATTTTCTAAAATTAACTTACCCTTCATATTAAATCCTCCTTAGTAAAACTTAAAACAAATTACCCTAATAAAATAAGAGTTTACTGTATATTTATGCATATTTATATTCACTAAATTTAATTTGTTTAATTTTGCTTTGTTTAGTTTTTTGTTGATTCACAACATTTAGTTTTACCTATTATATATTAACCTTTATAATAAGGCAATGTTTTTCTTCTTTTATTATTCATTTTACTGTAATATTTATGCGTTTAAATTATAATCATTTACTTAATTAACTTTGCTGATTTTAATAAAAATAAAAATCGTTGCTCTAATAAAATAAAGGATAACAAAGGGATTACTTAAGTAATCTCTTTATTATCCTTCTCACTATGTTAATTATATTTATTGACCAAATAGAAAATATACTTCCAGTATTATAATAAAAATTAATAACTGTGTTGCATTTAATAATATTAAATTCAAAATACGCTACACAAAAAACACATGGCATAATCATCCATACTCCTTCCTAGCCTCACAGGGCTAAATTAAAAGTGTACTTTTATTTACATTTTATAATTTCTATTTATTTTAATTTAAATTTTATAATTTGTCAATATGCATATATAAAATATACTCCTTAAATCCCTCTATAAATCCCTCTCTGTGTAATATACAATACCTAATGCACCAGGTCCAACGTGAGTTCCTATTACAGGTCCAATTGGGGCTATGTCCACCTTTCGACCTATACATTCTTCAATCTTGCTTGCAAAAGCCAGTGCCCCTTCTACATCATTTATATGATGTATTATTACCTCCACCAAGCCATGATTTGTTGTATCTTCAATAAATTTATCAATCATAGTTTGTATGGCACGTTTTTTAATCCTTACCTTATCAAATAATTCTGTTTTTCCATCTACTACAGTAAGAATAGGTTTAATTTGAAAAATAGTGCCAAGAAGTGCACTTGCACCACCTATTCTACCACCTTTTTTTAGGTACTCTAAAGTATCTGGTATAAAAAGAAATCTACTTCTCTTTATGTTATCTTTTACTATACTAACTACTTTCTCTATGGACTCACCTCGCTGCGCCGCCTTAGCAGCTACTAATGCTGCAAACCCTAATTGCATACAATTAGACCTAGAATCTATAATTTCAATTGATGCATTAGGGTAATTTTCAAGAATCATACTTTTTGCAAGGCATGCACTTGAATAAGTCCCACTCATATCGGAAGAAAGGAAAACTCCAACCACTTCATCATTATTTCTTACGTGCTTTTCTAGAATACTATACATTTCGTCTAAAGATGGTTGTGACGAAGTTGGAATTTTCATACTCCTTTCGAGTTTTTTGTAAAAACTTTCATTTTCAATATGAATTTCTTTAAACTCTTCATTTTCAAAGATAACACTTAATGAAGCTATAGAAATATCGTATCTTACCTTTAGTACTTCATCTATATATGAGGTACTATCCGTTACTACTTTTACAGTCATTATCCATCCCCCACTTATCAATTATTAGTTATATTATACTACAGATTTATACTAAATAACACCATATATAACCTTTTAACTCCACTTCACCTCTATATGCCAATATAATATGACAAAAGCCAGTGCTGTTTTTAGCACTGACCTCTAAATATTTTTCAAATTAAATTATTCTTCACCATTCACATCTTCAAATTCTTGCAGCTCTACATCCACTTCATGGTTTTTAATATTACTTTGGTCCTCAGTTTCTTCTGTAGGTTCTGGAGTAGCATTCTCAGTA
The DNA here is from genome assembly GCA_937976175.1 of uncultured Clostridiaceae bacterium. Lineage (GTDB taxonomy): Bacteria > Bacillota > Clostridia > Clostridiales > Clostridiaceae > Clostridium_AD. Next base: position 15,509 of record CALJTN010000073.1, read on the forward strand.
GTATTTATTTCCTCCTTAAGCGGAACAGTGTTTTCATTATAAATCCCCTTACCTTTCTCGTTCTTATTTCCCTCACTCTTTGAATCCTGAATTACTGTGACTTCATAGTAATATTCTGAATTCTTGTATTTAAAAGTTGAATATTTAGTTTCATCATAACTTATGTTGTCAAATATAAACTCTTTCAGCATCTTAGTATTTTGATCTTTATTCATAAGCATTACCCATCCTTTGTTTTTATATATCCTACCATCACTTAACTTAGTAGCAGGTACTTGAAGTTGTTCCACTGCAAAATTATTTATTTTATAGGTTGTATATACTAAATTAAGTGCCTCTGTAATGCTTATATTAGTTTTAACATAGGGTAACAATTTATTTACAATACTTGGATACTTAATCTGTGGTGTATCCTTAAGTTTATCAATTAAGAGATTTACCACATTTCTTTGTCTTTCATTACGTTCATAGCTTCCCGCACCAACGTGTCTCATTCTAGAATAAGCTAAAAGTTGTATTCCATTTAAATGAACCATACCAGCGTTCTCCACAAAACCAGCGGTTTCAGAAATGTAGTTATATTGTGATTTTGATAATCTTGGGTTATTCTTTATTAAAGTTGCCCCTTCCTCTCTAAGTCCCAATAGTCCTGCACTATCAGTTATATCCTTAACTTTTTTTAAAGTGGATTTAGGATTATCATAAATTTCTAGAAGAATACACCTATTTAACTCATTTACCTCTTCATAATTATTTATCTTTAAGTCTAATCCGCCTACTGAATCTGCTAAATCTTTAAATCCATCAAAATTTATTTTTATATATTGCTGTAGACTTATGTCAAAATTTTTTTCAATAGTTTGAGCTATTAAATTAATTCCTCCATAGGCAAAGGCATGATTTATTTTTTCAGATCCATAGCCAGGAATTTCTACATAAGTATCTCTCATAATAGAAGTAAGTTTCATTTTTTTATTATTGTCGTCTAAAGTTAATATCATAATTGTATCAGCTCTGACTGGTTCATCTGTTCCTCTGTCATCTACTCCTATTAATAATATATTGGTTATACCTTTCACTTCAATGTAATCTTTCATATTTTCATTTTCTAAATTTCTATAGTCTTCAGCATCGCCTGGGTAATTAGTAATCTTTACATTTTCATCTTTTATCGTTTGATAGGAATAATAAAAATATGCAATTACAGATAAAATACAAACTAGCAAAAAACTTGAAATGACAAATATAATTCTCTTCTTTTGCAATTTAATTACCCCCTTATTTATCTTATTTACATTAACAAATTGATAATTACATATACGACGCACATACATATGGAGCCTTGTAAAATA
>CALJTN010000074.1 GCA_937976175.1 uncultured Clostridiaceae bacterium
TAGTTATTAACTCACAGCTAAACAGATGAGCTCGTCTTTAATATAAATACAGCCAAAGTTACTAACTACCATATGTATTAAATGAACTGTCCTAAATCTAGTTTTAGCTGTAACTAGAATTTACTTCAGTTCATTTAATACTCTACTATTTAAACACTTACAAATTATGCACATCTAATTTTCCATAGATCACAATTCTATGGTTTTTATTTTTATAATTAATGTTTAAAGTTTTTAAATAAAACTAATAATATTAAGGTGATTTAATTTAGAAAAATAAGGAGGTATTATAACTATGTCATTTAAAATTACTGAAGCATGTGTCAATTGTGGGGCTTGTGAACCTGAATGCCCTGTTAATGCAATTACTCAAGGTGAGGATATATATGTAATTGATGAAGAGACCTGTATAGATTGTGGTGCTTGTGCCAATGTTTGCCCTGTTGGCGCACCTGTTCCAGATTAACTAATAGTAAGGATATTATTAGTTACTTAAGAAATAAACATCAAAAGACAAGTAAAACTTCACTTGTCTTTTGATGTTTATTTTACTATGTTATGCTATGATTACTTTAATTTATACATAGTCTGCTTTTTCTAAAAAACTCTTTATTTATTATGCTAATTATGATATTATGTACGTGAATTAGTAAATAAAGGAGGTAGTTATTATGTCATACAAAATTGTTGATTCATGTGTAAACTGTGGAGCTTGTGAGCCTGAGTGTCCAGTTAACGCTATAAGCCAAGGAGATTCTCTATATGTTATTGATGCTGATGCTTGTATCGATTGTGGAGCCTGTGCTAGTGTTTGCCCTGTAGGCGCACCTGTTGAAGCTTAATTAGAACATACTTCTTATAATTAGTGTACAAGCTACTGACTTTTGTCAGTAACTTGTATCTTTTTTTATTCACTTATATCCTTAAACCCCTCTCCAAGAGTCTCATGCACATTATATGTGATTATAAATGCTTTTTTATCAATGTCTTTTATATAATTTCTTAATCTTATAAACTGCTTTTTACCTAAAACAGTGGTTATAATTTCTTTTTCATCATTAGTATATGCTCCTTTAGCAGTATACAAAGTGGCTCCTCTATCTAATTCCTCAATAATAAATCTTTTTATATCTTCACCTTTGGAGCTAACCACTTCAACTTTTTTACAAATATTCATTCCTGCAATAACTGCATCTATAGTAAATCCATTGATAATAACTCCAAGCATTGCATACATTCCAACTTTAGGTCCAAATGCTATAACTGCCAATACAGTTACGAAAAAATCAGCCACAAGCAAAGCCTTACCTATGTCTAAGTGAAAATATCTATTAAGTATCTTGGCTATTATATCTGTTCCTCCTGTGGAAGCATTTTGATTAAATACCATGCCTAGGCCTACTGCTCCAATTAGTATTCCAAATATTAATTCTAGAAATAAATCATTGGTTATTGTTCCACTCATTGGATAAAGTTTTTCTAGTAGCCATATCATAGCGGATAGTCCAATACTAGAGTAAATGGTCTTAACTCCAAAACTAGAGCCTATGAATATAAATCCTATAATAAATAGAATTACATTTAGCACAAGCATTATAGCACCAATAGTAAGCCCAGGCATATACCAATTTATAATTATAGCAAGACCACTAACTCCACCTACTGCTAAATCATTTGGTACTAAGAAAAAGTAAAATCCTGCTGCTACTAATGCTAATCCAATAGTAATGAAGATATATTCTTTAATAATTTTTCCCACATTTATCTCCTCCTCATTTATATATTCAAACTGTAAATATCCTTATAAAGTCGTTAATATTGAAGCTTTGCATATGATGATTTAACCATAAAAAAACTCTTAACCATTGGCCAAGAGTGTAATCATCACCAGTATTTAAGTACTGACTCTTTTAAATTTTAACATAATTTATCTAATATACAATATATTATATACTAAGCTAATTGCTTTGTAAATATAATCTAAATTACTAATAAATCCAATAAAATATTTTAAATCTTATAGTTTTCTAGTAAAGAAAATATAGTAAACATGCATTATACAGTAATATTAATACTATCCTAAGCCATGAATAATCAAACTCCTTTTGAAGATAACTCATATCCCCTCTATAACATCTAGTGTTTATGGCATTTTTTATATCTTGCCATCGTTTCATAGTATTCACAAATAAAAGCCCTGCCAACTTACCAGTATTTCTAATCTTAAGTGAGAAACTACTAAAGCCATTTCTACTTTTTATAGCATTGTATAAGACAACATATTCATCCTCAATAAGCATAATAAAGCGCTCCATGCTTTTTGCAATATCAGAAATGTCCTTTAAATATGTGTTTCTAGAGCATAAATATAAAATATCATCCATGGGTGTAGTTAAAGCCAAATAACTTAAACATACCCCTGATGACAAAGTCCTAAGCACTAAAACAAAGCAATAATACCATCCATAATCAAATATTAAAATAATTGAAGATATACTGGCGAAAGCAGCTGTGGCCAAAGTAAATTTCCATACTATATTAAAAGGATTTTTACATACTACATGCAGTATAGCAAATACTAGAATATTAAAAATCAAAGGGTAAATTGAATTAGAATACCCCATAAGTATTATTGGTATTACTGCAAGTAGTATTTTTTCTATTGGATGTATATAAGCAAGCTTACTGTTTTTCGCTAGTATGCTTACGAGTCTGAACACTTTGCTTTTTCCCTACATAATATCCTATAAATCCTGCACCCAAGGCTGCTTGAAGTGCGAATAAGAGGCTTTCAACTTCCCCTGAAGGAGGAGTCCATAAACTTTCAAACCAAGGTTCATAAGAAGAATTAATCTCCCCTATTACTTCCTCAATTTGACCATCCGCTCCTCCAAATTCACCCTTACCTCCAATGATAAGGGACCCTATAATAATAAACGTACAAATAAAAATCGTTAATAAAGTTTTCTTTTTCATCTATTTCTCTCCTTCTATGTTTTAAGTAACTAACAAGTATTGACATTACCTACTTGTAATGTTTTTATATAAAATGCTTTTAAATACCATCTTCCATTAAACAATCAATTTCTTGTTTGGAGTATTTTTCAATAAATTCAAATATAAGCACTGTAATAATTCCCTCAATTATTGCCAACGGAATTTGAGTTATAGAAAAGATAGAAAAGAACTTTGAAAAGGCAATAAGAAATCCACCTTTACCTGGGAATGCCAGCCCCAATTGAACTGCAGTAATAAAATAAGTTACTAAATTACCTAAGGCTGCTGCTAAAAATACTGCGACTTTTTTATTTTTGTTTTTTAGCAAAGTATATATTAAATATGCTACAATTGGTCCACCAATTGCCATAGAAAATGTATTTGCACCTAAGGTAGTTATTCCACCATGAGCTAAAAATATGGCTTGAAATAAAAGTACTAGCAACCCAACTACACTGGTAATAAAGGGTCCAAAAATTATAGCAGAAAGTCCAGTACCTGTTGGATGAGAACAGCTTCCTGTAACGGATGGAATCTTCATAGCTGATAAAATAAATGCATATGCAGCCACCAATCCCAGTAACATTTTAATATCCTTATTTTTGCCGGCTTTTGTTCTTATTTGCTTAACACCTATAACTATAAATGGAACACTTATCAAAAAATAGAAAGCACTCCACATAGGCGGTAAAAACCCCTCTGATATGTGCATAGCAAATGCATTGATGTTAAGTGCAAATACTAAAGCTAACACATAAAAAATTTGAACTTTGATTTTTGATTTCATTTTTATTTCCTCCTTTTTACTTATAATCAGTGCTCTATGTAAAAAACCTTGTAATATTAAGAATCATAGAATTTTCTTTATAAAATAAAAATCTCCCAGCCCATAAGCTAAGAGATTAAAATTCCATACTAAGCAATTCACAGTATTATAATTCAAATAATAATACTGTAAGCACTTCATGTATTACAAGGAAAATTAACACTCACCCATCCTTCGTAGGCAATAACGTGTATAAATACAGGCAGTTCTTCTGACTCAATTATCATCATTCTTATACCCTTCCCAGATTTTATCCAGTGGTTTTGTATAAGAACTCCTCTATTACAGCGGCGGGACCGTGAGGGATTTTCACCCTACTTCTCTATTAAGTAATTTATAATTACACCTGTAATTTTTATATTTAGTTTTTATTAATTTTTTTAAAACTCAGCAGTCCCAGTTGTTCTTGGGAATGGAATTACGTCTCTGATGTTGCTCATACCTGTAATATACATAATAGCTCTTTCAAAGCCTAGTCCGAATCCAGCATGTTTAGTTCCGCCGTACTTTCTCAGCTCTAAATACCACCAGTAGTCTTCTTTGTTAAGACCACAGTCTTCCATTCTAGCTTCTAGGACTTCTAGTCTTTCCTCTCTTTGGCTTCCACCAATAATTTCTCCTACTCCCGGTACAAGTAAGTCCATAGCTGCAACTGTTTTATTATCTTCATTTACTCTCATATAGAAAGATTTTATTTCCTTTGGATAATCAGTTACAAATACTGGTTTGTTAAATACTTCTTCTGTTAAATATCTTTCATGCTCAGTTTGAAGATCACAGCCCCAAGTTACTGGGTATTGGAACTCTTTTTCTGATTTTTGTAGAATATCTACAGCTTCAGTGTATGTCACTTGGCCAAAATCTGAATTTACCACACCAGTTAATCTTTCAATTAAGCCTTTATCAACAAAGCTATTGAAAAACTCCATCTCTTCTGGTGCATTTTCCATAACATATTTTATAATATATTTCATCATATCTTCTGCCAGTTTCATATTATCTTTTAAATCCGCGAAAGCTATTTCAGGTTCTATCATCCAGAACTCAGCTGCATGTCTTGCTGTGTTGGAATTCTCTGCTCTAAAGGTTGGTCCAAAAGTATAGATATTTCTAAAAGCTAGTGCATAAGCCTCTCCTGCTAACTGTCCACTTACAGTTAAGCTAGTCTCTTTACCAAAGAAGTCCTTTGTAAAATCAATTTTTTTATCTTCATCCAAAGGAATGTTATTGAAATCAAGAGTAGATATCTTGAACATCTCACCTGCACCTTCACAATCACTACCAGTAATTATTGGTGTATGTGTGTATACAAAGCCTCTCTTTTGAAAAAACTCATGGATAGCAAAGGCAGTTAGTGAACGTACTCTAAACACTGCTGAGAAAGCATTACTCCTTGGTCTAAGATGTGCTATACTTCTTAAAAATTCAAAAGAGTGTCTTTTCTTTTGAAGTGGATAGTCAGTATGTGACATTCCTTCTAAAAGGATTTTAGTAGCTTTTAGCTCAAAGGGTTGTTTAGCATCTGGTGTTACAACTAACTTTCCTTCTATAGTTAAAGAAGAGCTTATAGGTAACTTAGCTATTTCTGCAAAGTTTTCTAAGTCTTCCTCAAAAACTACTTGAATGTTCTTAAAGAAGCTTCCATCATTAATTTCTATAAATCCAAAAGCTTTAGAAGCTCTTAAAGTTCTTATCCATCCAGAAATAGATACTTCTTGATCTGCGTATTTTTCTTTTTCTCTGTAAATTTGTTTCACTAACAATTTTTCCATAAAATTGCCTCCTTATAAGTTTAGATTTTTGTTAAAAATAAAAAAACCTTTCATCCCTTAATAAAATAAAGGGACGAAAGGTTATAATTTCGCGGTACCACCCAGTTTGTCATAAAATATGACCACTCTAATCAGTACAGAATTATAAATTCGATACTGCACAACACTTAACGGATTGTACCCGTCTAAGCCTACTATCCTATGGATTTCGGTTAGAAACTCTGAGATGTTCTTCAATATAAATTTCGTATTGGTCTTTCACCATCACCAACTCGCTATGACTACCTTTTATATCTACTCTTCTCTTCACAGTCTTTATATTTAAAATTTATAATAATTAGTATATGGACTAATTATTTTTATATGCTATGTAAAAATTATATTATTTAAAATAGTATATGTCAAATACTTTTTTATATTTTCTGTTTCTCACCTTTTATATTCATAATAAGTGCAAAAGCTATGGTACCATAAGCCACAAAATTGCCTTTTCCTTTTACTTTCTATATATATTATACCATTGTTTGGAGAAAGAAACTTGGTAAAAGAAGAAAGTAACGAAAAGGGTTTGTTATTTTGACTGGAAAATGGATGTCCAATGAGCAGAATATCTAGAGAAGAAGGCTTATAAGAGATAATGTGCAAACTTCATTGCAGTGTAGATCCTTTCCTAATGCACTATTAGCTTTTATACTAAGCTAATAGCCACCTCCAATTTATGATTAAATTAAATAAATCCTGCCTTAAGACAACCGAGTTTCCACTGTGAACTAGTTGTAATCTTATGATATAATTTAATCTATTGTGCTATTTAAAGGTTAAAGTATATATCTTCATTATTTTGATTATTAA
>CALJTN010000075.1 GCA_937976175.1 uncultured Clostridiaceae bacterium
AATCCTATCTTTTTCAATTCACTGTCTAATTTATATAAATTTTCGTAGTAAGCTTTTTCGTCTTTCTTTATACCTATAAATCTATAAAAGTATTTTGGAATAACAATAACATTAGAATTATATTGAAATTCACTTCGTTTACAAACAGCAGTCTTTAAACTATTTATGACTTCTTCGTTAATGTCTAGATTTACACTTTGAATCTCCAGATTATTTAAACTATTCTTCTCCATATACACCTTACCTTTTTAATTGCTTTTTATCATAAATATAGTTTTTTTATCCATTATAAGTATACCATATTATGCACATATTTTTCATTCATAATATTTTGAAAAAAAACCAATTTATATTAGTTGAAATTATTAGAATAATTCGACTTTTTTCTCCAGTAGTTTTTTTTCGTAAAAAGCATTCTTTTATACACACAAATGGTGTAATATATATATATATTAATTCATTTTATATACACTTAATGAGAATAATATGTGCATTTTGCAATATTAGGTATACTATTATCCCCAATTCAAGTGAAATTTATACTAATGTAGATAATAATGGTTTATTAATGAATTATTCTTATCTGCCCTAAAGAAGCACTACGGTAATAACTATTTATAATTGTTATTTTCTCGAGTCAACTACAAGGAGGTTTATTATGGGACTTTTGACTTTTAAAAAAGGTGTTCATCCTAATGATAGAAAGCACTTAAGTATGCACAAAGCAATTCAAGATTTGCTTCCAAAAGGCAACTTAGTATTTCCTATGCTACAACATATAGGAGCACCTTGCGAACCTTTAGTAAAAAAAGGTGATTTAGTCCTTATGGGACAAAAAATTGGTGAATCCAAAGCTTTTGTATCTGCACCAATTTATTCAAGTGTTTCTGGAACTGTAAAAGATGTAGCACCTAGGCTACATAGTAATGGAACAATGGTATTATCTGTTATTATTGAAAACGATGACACTTATAAGGAAATACCTACTATGGTTCCACACAGCAATTATGAAAAACTTTCAAAAGATGAACTAGTGGCTATCATTAAAGAAGCTGGTATCGTTGGTATGGGTGGAGCAGGTTTTCCAACACATATTAAGCTTACCCCACCTGCAGACAAAATTATCCACAGTATTATAATTAATGCTGCAGAATGTGAACCATATTTAACCTGCGATCACAGAATGATGTTAGAAAAATCTAAGGAAATAGTTCTAGGCTTAAAAATTATTCTTCAAATGTTCCCGGGTGTTTCAGGATATATTGGAATAGAGAATAATAAGCCTGATGCAATTGAAGCTATGAAAAAAGCTTGTGAAAACCTAAGCAACGTAGAAGTTACTCCACTTAAAACGAAATATCCTCAAGGCGCAGAGAAACAACTAATTTATGCAATCACTGGTAGAGAAGTACCTTCTGGTAAGCTTCCTGCAGATGTTGGTTGTATAGTTCAAAACGTTGATACTGTGTTTGAAATATACAACGCAGTAGTAAATGGTAAACCACTTACAGAGCGTGTTTTAACAGTAACAGGCGAAGCAATAAAAGAGCCTCTGAATTTAAGAGTAAAATTCGGAACTTCTATAGAGGAAGTTATAGCTGCTGCTGGTGGATTCAAAGAAGATCCTGTTAAAGTAATTTCTGGTGGACCTTTAATGGGGACAACCTTAAGCTCTTTAGATATTCCTGTAATGAAGGGAACTTCTGGGGTACTTTGTTTAACAAAAGAACAAGCTAAACTCGAAGAAGAATCTAGCTGCATAAGATGTGGAAAATGTATGGATGCCTGTCCTATGTTTTTAAATCCTACAAAGCTTAACTCTTTAGTTTTAAGAGGTGAATACGAGCAATTTGAAAAAATTCATGGTATGGATTGTATTGAGTGTGCTTGCTGCTCTTATGTATGTCCTGCTAAACGTCATTTAACTCAAACTTGCCGTGAAGGTAAACGAACTATAAATATTAATAGAAGAAAAAAATAGATAGAGGTGACTTATATGTATACAGTATCTTCATCCCCCCACATAAAATCGAATGATTCTGTGCAGGGTATAATGAGAGACGTAATAATAGCATTATTACCTGCTACCTTTGCTGGAATATATTTCTTTGGAATGAAAGCATTTTTAGTTACACTAGTATCAGTGCTATCATGTATTGCAGGAGAAGCGCTATGGCAAAAACTTACTCATAGAAAAGTTACAATTGGAGATCTTAGTGCTGTTATAACTGGTTTATTACTTGCTTTTAATCTGCCTGCTGCGGTTCCACTTTGGCTACCTGCAATTGGAGGATTTTTCGCAATAATTATTGTAAAACAATTTTTTGGTGGAATCGGACAAAATATTATGAATCCCGCTTTGGCTGCCAGAGCATTCTTACTTGCTTCTTGGCCAGTTCATATGACTAATTTTACAGTTGATGGTGTTTCAGCTGCTACTGCTCTTTCAATACTTAAGGGTGGACAGGGTGAATTGCCTAGCATAATGAATTTATTTATTGGTAATGTAGGCGGATCCATTGGTGAAACTTCTGCAATTGCGTTACTAATCGGTGCAGCTTACCTACTATATAAAAGAATAATAAGCTGGCATATTCCAGTTTCATATATTGGTTCTGTATTCATTTTAACTTTTGTATTAGGTAGAGATGGTTTAATGACTGGAAATGCATTATACGAAATTCTTGCTGGAGGACTAATTCTTGGTGCTTTCTATATGGCAACGGATTATACTACGTCTCCAATGACTAAAAAAGGACAACTTATATTTGGTGTTGGCTGTGGACTTTTAACCACAATAATCCGTTTATATGGCGGTTATGCTGAAGGAGTATCTTACTCTATATTAATAATGAGCTTATTTGTTCCATTTATTGATAAGTTTACTGCTCCACGTATTTTTGGGGAGGTGAAGTAGTTGAAAGAAAATATAAAATTAGGTTTGATATTACTTTTAATTACAGCTGTGGCAGGTTTATTACTAGGTGGTGCCTATGAAATAACAAAAGGACCTATCGCTGATAAGGTTGTTGCTGATAAACAAGCTGCTATGAAAGAAATTTTACCTACAGCTGATAAGTTTGATAAGGCAGATGTAAATATTGAAGATAATGAAAAAATTGCTGAGGTTAATGCTGGATTTATTGGTGCTGAAATATCCGGATATGCTATTAAAGTTGTAGCAAAGGGATACGCTGGTCCAGTAGAAATTATGGTTGGAATATCAACTGAGGAAAAGGTTACAGGCATTAAGATTTTATCTCACACTGAAACCCCTGGTCTTGGTGCAAATGCTACAAAGGCTGAATTTTCAAATCAATATAGCAATAAATCTATAAACGATAAATTAGAAGTGGTGAAAGCAGCACCGTCAAAGGAAAATCAAATACAAGCCATTACAGGAGCTACTATTACTTCTAACGCTATAACGCTTGCTGTTGATGATGCTATTGATTTTTATAACGCTTCTTTGAAAGGAGATAAAAAATAATGAGCACACTTTCTGAAAGATTAAGAAATGGTATAGTAACAGAAAATCCAATATTTGTACAAGTTCTAGCTATGTGTCCAACTCTAGCTGTTACCAGTAGCGTAGAAAATGCTGTAGGAATGGGTCTTGCATCTACAGTAGTATTAATTGGTTCTAATTTCATTATCTCTTTATTAAGAAGATTAATTCCTGAAAAGGTTCGTATACCGGCTTATATTACAATAATAGCCACATTCGTTACTTTAATACAATTTTTATTGCAAGGTTTTGTTCCTGGTTTATATAAATCATTGGGAATTTTTATTCCACTTATAGTTGTAAACTGTGTAATTCTTGGAAGAGCTGAATCCTATGCATCAAAAAACAAATTGTTTCCTTCAATTTTCGATGCTATTGGAATGGGACTAGGTTTTACAATAGCACTGTCCATTCTAGGTGCTATAAGAGAATTGCTAGGAGCTGGTTCAATACTAGGCTTTAAAGTATTTGGAAACTCCTTTGAGCCTGCTGTAATGATGGTTTTGGCCCCTGGTGCTTTTATTACCGTTGGAATTTTAATGGCTATACTAAATCAAAAAGCAATTAATGAAACTAATAAAGTTAATTTTAAAATTGCACATTTTCATGAAATTAATCCCGAGACTGGTGAGTGTACTGGCTGTGGATCTTGTGCTCATAGTTGCAAAAAATAATTTTACAACATTATTAGGAAAGGTGGATTAAAATGAGACTTTTTTCAATTTTTATAAGTGCATTTTTAGTAAATAACTTCGTTTTAGCTAAATTCCTTGGAATCTGTTCCTTCCTTGGAGTTTCTAAGAAAACTGAAACTGCAAAAGGTATGGGCTTAGCGGTAATCTTTGTTATGCTTTTAGCCTCATTTATGACTTTCATGGTTTACAAAGTTTTAGTATTTTTCAACATAACCTATTTATCAACGCTAGCCTTCGTTCTAGTTATTGCTGCTCTAGTGCAATTTGTTGAGATGGTTATTAAGAAAACTCAGCCAAGTCTTTATAAAGCACTTGGAATATTTCTTCCATTAATAACAACTAACTGTGCTGTTCTTGGTATGGCTGTTATAAACATAGGTGAAGGATATACACTAATAGAATCCATGGTTAATGCCCTTGGAGCATCTTTTGGATTTATGCTTGCCATTGTACTTCTTTCAGGACTGAGAGAAAGAATGGAAGAAAATGATAATATGCCATTAGCCTTTAGAGGCCTTCCTATTTCACTAATAACAGCTGGACTCATGGCTATCGCATTTTTAGGCTTTAGCGGTTTAAAATTGGGGGGTATTTAGATGGATATGAATAATTTAATTTACCCAGCCTTAACTATTGGTGGTATGGGACTTATATTTGGAGTAGTACTTGGTTATGCTAATAAAAAATTCCATGTACCGGTTGATCCTAAAATACCACTAGTTAGAGCTGCGTTACCAAGCGCCAACTGTGGTGCCTGTGGATATGCTGGTTGTGATGCCTATGCAGCAGCTGTCGTTGAGGGAGATGCTCCCCTAAATGCCTGTACTCCAGGCGGAAGTTCTACTGCAGATGCAATTGGAGAAATACTTGGTGTAAGCGTTGAAACTGCTAACAGGCAAGTTGCCTTTGTTAAATGTAAAGGAACTTGCAGCGTTGCAAAAGAGAAATATGTGTATGATGGTGTTAAAGATTGCCGTCAAGCAGTTATTGCTCCTGGTGGTGGCTCTAAAGCTTGTGCTGATGGTTGTTTAGGTTTTGCTAGCTGCGTAAGAGCTTGTCAGTACAATGCCCTTCACATCATAGATGGCGTAGCTGTAGTATATAAGGATAATTGTATAGCTTGTACTGCCTGTGTTAAAGTATGTCCTAAGGACTTGATAGAGATGGTTCCAGCTTCCCAAGAAGTTCTTATTGAATGTAACTCAAAATCAAAGGGTAAACCAGTAAAAGATAATTGCTCAGTTGGATGTATTGCCTGCACCATGTGTGTAAGAGCTTGCCCAGAGCAAGCAATTGTAATGGTTAATAACTTAGCTACAATAGACTTTGATAAATGTACCAATTGCGGTATATGCGCTACAAAGTGCCCTACTAAGGTTATCTCAAAGCCAGTTAAAGATCGTGTAAACATGAGTGAGGCTGAATAGCTATAATGTTTTGTTTATACAAATTATGTATGCATAATTTATAAGAAATAAAAAGACCAGCAAATTATTTGTTGGTCTTTTTCTGTAGTATGAAAACATTGTGTTCTAGTTGAAACTAAAGATTTACTTCTTATTAACCTATGCTTATTTAATCCATCTATCTTTCGTTATCTCTAAATATACCTCATACTCTTCAAGAAATTCTGGCCTTGGTTTACTGATAAATCCAAGTTTTTCATAAAGCTTCCATGCATTTTTATTTTCTGGATTAGGATCAACATAAGCCTTTGTTGCTAATTTATTTTCAAACACTTGATTGAGCACATAGCTTAGAGCATAGGCAGCAATGCCTTTTCCCTGGGCTTTAGGTAATAGTTTAATGTCTAGTGTGGCTAAATCATGTTCAAGATCAATTTCATAATATGTTTCCCCGCAATATCCGATATTTTCAGTATAAATACTGTAATGTCTACGAATATCACTTTGGTTAACTCCATTTAACCATTTTTTAAGTTGTATAATTGTAACACCAACCCCATCTGGAAACCCAACATAAAACATTACTTCACCATTGTTCCATAGATCCATTATATTCAATAAATCCTTATCATCCGTTTCTTTTATTGTTATTTTCTCTATATACATTTTATTCCCCCCAATTTATTAACCTGTCAAAAATTTCTATTGTGCTTCTCTTTAATTGTACAAAACATTAATATCAATTACAAATATTTAGCATAACTTTATGTTTATTGATTTTCTATTCTTAAAAATGTTCTTAAGATCATCAAAAAGTATTGAATATGAGCAAAGGGTAGAATTTCTTAATCAAATTTCAAGTTTGAAGTTCTTATACAAGATAATCTCAAAGCCTCTTTAAGATCGTGTAACCATGAGTGAGGTTGTAAGTAAATAATTTAAAAAAGTGCCATGCCGTTGAAAATCAATCACTTGAGCACTTTTAAAAATAAATTATTTCTAACACTGAACAATGGACTTTTTATAGTATTTGCTGCATCTTTTGTTAACTGAATTTTACACATCTTCTATTACATCTTCCAAGTTTACCACATCATCATTTTCCATTTCTTTCAATCCTTTTTTTATAAGTTCCATGATGCTTTTATCATTAAAAATTTCACTAGTAGCTTCCAATTCTTCCTTAATCTTTAGAAACTCAAGAAGATCTATGATTTCAGCTACTCTTTTTTCAGATATGATATCAATAATCTCATGTGCTTTTTCTCTTAAAGGAATCATAATTATACACCTTCCTTCTAATAATTTCGATACTCATATTATATAAAATAATATGAATTTTATCTATAGTAATTCCCAATATACTTTAATATATAACATGAATATTCCGTCTTAATTAATTTATAATTGCTATGC
>CALJTN010000076.1 GCA_937976175.1 uncultured Clostridiaceae bacterium
TGCAATGATGAGAAGAGTAATAAGCTTAAATGTTAAAAGAGAGCTGAGATAGGTGAAAATCAGCAGCAGGATAGCTTATGAACATGGCCTCTAAGCAGACTATCTGAATAAAAAGTTTTAAAGCTTATTTGTGAGAGTGAACTTTTTAATTTATTATTAGGATGATACGGAAGCAACCGTTATATTGCAGGGTGATGATGGTCACCTATGGAGTTCTTTCCAGTGATGTAAAGAAAAATTAGAGTGGTAACGCGTAAATACGTCTCTAAACAGAAGTTTTTTCTGTTTAGAGATTTTTTTTTATTTAGAACTCAAAACTATAAATAATTTCAATTTGAGAGGTAGGAGAAAACTATGACTAAAAAAACTTATTACATTAGTACACCAATTTATTATCCATCAGCAAATCTGCACATAGGGAATACCTATACCACAGTAGCAGCAGATGCAATTGCTAGATTCAAGAGACTTACAGGTTATGAGGTAATGTTTTTAACAGGAACAGATGAACATGGCCAAAAACTTCAAGGAATAGCAGAAGAAAAAGGAGTTACTCCAAAAGAGTATGTAGATGAAATAGTAGCAGGGATACAAGAACTTTGGAAAATCATGGATATAAGTTATGACAAGTTTATAAGAACTACAGATGATTATCATAAAAAGGCGGTTCAAAAACTATTTAAGCAACTATATGATCAAGGTGACATCTACAAAGGTGCGTATGAAGGTTGGTACTGCACTCCTTGTGAATCTTTCTGGACAGAAACTCAGGCAGTAGATGGAAAATGTCCTGATTGTGGAAGACCAGTACAAACAGCAAAGGAAGAAGCATATTTCTTCAAAATGTCAAAATATGCTGATAGACTTATAGAGTATATTGAAACTCATCCAGAATTTATTCAACCAGAATCAAGAAAAAATGAAATGTTAAATAACTTCTTAAGACCAGGTCTTCAAGACTTATGCGTTTCAAGAACAACCTTTAACTGGGGAATACCAGTAGAGTTTGATCCAGGCCATGTTATATATGTGTGGGTAGATGCTTTATCAAACTATATAACTGCTCTTGGGTATAATGGAGAAGATACTTCCCTTTATGAAAAGTTTTGGCCAGCAGACGTACACTTAATAGGCAAAGATATATTAAGATTCCACACAATTTATTGGCCAATTATGTTAATGGCATTAGATATACCTCTTCCAAAGCAAGTGTTCGGTCATGGTTGGCTTCTTGTTGATGGTGGAGTAAGAATGGCTAAGTCTAGAGGTAATGTAGTAGACCCAGTTGTATTAGTTAATCACTTTGGCGTGGATGCGGTAAGATATTATCTACTTCACGAAATACCTTTTGGTTCTGATGGAATATTTACTAGTGAGATATTCATCAAGAAAACAAATTCAGATTTAGCTAATGATTTAGGAAACTTATTATCAAGAACAGTAACAATGGTAGAAAAATATTTTGATGGCGTTATTCCAGCACCGTCGGAAAAGACTGAGTTCGACGATGACCTTATAAAACTTGCACTTGCAGTGCCATGCAAGGTAGAGAAAGCTATAGAAGACCTAAAAATTCCAGAAGCCTTGGATCATGTTTGGGCACTTATTAGGCGTAGTAACAAATATATAGATGAAACAACACCATGGATACTTGGAAAAGATGAAGCCCAAAAGGGAAGACTAGGTACAGTATTGTATAATTTGGTAGAATCCTTAAGAATGACATCAGTATTAATATCAGCCTTTTTACCAACTACAAGTGAGAAAATAAATGCTCAACTAAATGTAGAACTAACTACTTGGGACAGTTTAGCATCTTTTGATGGAACAAGTGCAGGAACAAAAGTTAATAAAGGGGAAGTAATGTTCCCAAGAATAGATGTAGAAGCTAAAATAGAAGAACTTAACAAACTTGTAGAAGAACAGAGAAAAGCAGCTGAGAAACCTACTATGGAGCCACTAAAAGAAGAAATTACTATAGAAGATTTTGAGAAAATAGATATGAGAGTGGTTAAAGTATTAGAATGTGAACCAATGAAAAAAGCTAAAAAACTTCTTAAACTAAAAGTAGATTTAGGTGGAGAAGTAAGACAGGTAATTTCAGGAATAGCTCAGCACTATAAACCGGAGGATTTAGTAGGTAAGTATGTGATACTGGTAGCTAATTTAAAGCCTGTTACATTAAGAGGGGAATTATCTCAGGGCATGATAATTGCAGCAGCGTCGCAGGACGATAGCAAGCTATTTGCAGTATCTATCCCAGGGGAATTACCTACTGGAAGTACAGTGAGATAAAATAATTTTGAAAAGCATGAAGTGCTAGTAAGCTGGGCTTCATGCTTTTGGCATTTTAAAACAGGACTATTGAATTTTAATAACCATAGATTTATAATTAGTTGTTGTAATAAAATTGTTATATAATGCAAAGAATTACAAAGGGCGAAACAATTATTAATTATTTCGTACTACAGATAATACGAGGGGGAAAAGTAATATGAATTATCTTATAGGCTCCATAGTTGGAGCTGTTATCGGATACATAACCAATTGGTTAGCTATAAGAATGCTGTTTAAGCCACACAAAGAAATTAGAATTGGTAAGTTTAAAGTGCCATTTACGCCAGGTCTTATTCCAAAGGAAAAATCTAGAATTGCTAAAAGTATAGGGGAAACTATCGGGCAGCATCTTTTAACAAAGGAAACAATTCTGAAATCCCTATGTAGTGAAAATATGAATGAACAATTGGATTTTTGGGTGCAAAGCAAAGTTTTGGCTATTGAAAATAGTGAGGCCACAGTAGAAAGTGAGATAAGAGCTTTGCTAGGAGGTGAATATTCGAGCTTTATTCAGAAAACTAACAGTAATATTGCTAAGTTGTTTATAGAGTATATAAGTGAAGAAGGGGTTAAACAAGATATTGCTAAATATGTAAATGAGCAGATAATGGTAGAGTTAAAAGCTAAACCACAAGTGATTTGTGAAAGTGAATTATACAATTCAATAAAAAACAAGATCCTAAATGTGGCTATTGAATACAAGGATTCTGAAAATTTCTATCAGGAGATTCAAAATATATTAGAGGGCAAAATAAAGGAGCTAGAGCTTTTAGACAAGAATTTTGACGAAGTTATACCCAAAGAGATAAGAAACAGTGTAAAAGTCTATGTTTATGGAAAGAAATATGATATTGCCATGGGAATAAAAAAAACAATGAAGGAAGAAAAGAATAAGCAGAAACTTAGGCAGATTGTAGGAGAAACAATAAGTGCTAAACTAAATCCTATGATAGCAATGTTTATGAATGCAGATAGTATTTATGAAAAGGTTGTAACAGGTATAGATGAATTCCTAGATGAAGAGAAAAACCATAATGATATTGCTCTAATTGTTAATGATATAATAGACAAATTGCTCAAAAGTTCAATATCTGATGTGGTTTCAGAATTGCCTAAAGAGGGAACCGATCAGAGTATAAAATCTTTAATTAATTTATTTTCAACAAAGGTTATAGATGAAAACCTTATTATAAATACATTTAGTAAGCTTGAGGGTAAATTTAATAATTATATATCTATTGAAGAGCTACTGGAGAAAGCAGGTATAGATTATAAAAATGAAATAGAAAAAATTATAGAAAATAAAATAGAAGCCATGACAGAAAACAGTCTTGTGAGAACAAAAATTACAGAAATAGTATCTGTAATGATTAATAAGGTATTAAAACTAGAAATGAAGTCAATATTTAAAGAAGATGGAGGTAGAGTATCTAAGTCTATTTCTAAAGTGGTTAGAGACCTATATAATAAGTTTATAGAGAATAAAGCTACTGATGTAATCGAAGTGTTAGATGTAGCTAAAATAGTTGAAGATAAAATTAATGAATTTGATGTAGCTTTTGCAGAAAAAATCATACTAGAAATTGCTAGTAAAGAGTTAAATGCGATAACTTGGCTCGGAGCATTGTTAGGATCAATTATGGGGGTATTATCGCCTATACTAGCAAGGCTTTAACCACATTTCAAAAGAAGTAGTTACTACTTTAGCAAATAGAAAGGATGGTGAAAACTGTAATTAAACTTTTTAAGTTGTGGAGTTTAAGGCAGTGTTTATTATGATATTTGATTCACATGCACATTATGATGATGAGGCGTTTAATGAAGATAGAGAAAAGGTAATACAGGGGTTAAAGGATAAAGGCGTAATAGGGATTTTAAATTGCGGTGCCTCCATGGAGGGTACAAGAATGTCAGTGGAGTTGTCTAATAAGTATGATTTTATATATTCCGCAGTAGGAATACATCCACAATATGCAGAAGTTGTTAACGAAGAAGTTCTTCAGGAACTAAGAAATTTAACTAGAAATCCAAAGGTTAGAGCTATAGGAGAAATAGGATTAGATTACTATTATGAAGAAAGTCCATCTAGAGAAATTCAAATGGCTGCATTTAAACTTCAAATGGAGATGGCAAGGGAACTTAAATTACCGGTGGTTATTCATGATAGAGATGCTCATAAAGATACTTTAGATATACTGAAGGAGTTTCCAGAGGTCATAGGGGTAATTCACTGCTTCTCAGGAAGTGTTGAATTTGCTAAAGAGTGCTTAAAACTAGGCTATTACATAGGGTTTACTGGAGTTGTAACTTTTAAAAACGCAAAAAAAATAGTGGAAGTTGTAAGGGAAGTGCCCATGGATAGAATATTAGTAGAAACTGATTGCCCATATATGGCGCCATCACCGCATAGAGGAAAAAGGAATCAGTCTGAATATATTCAATACATAATAGAAAAAATATCAGAAATTAAGGGCAAAACCATAGAGGAAATTGAAGAGTTAACAACTTTTAACGTAAAACAATTGCTAAAAATAAACAAATAGTGTAGAATGGTTAGTAGTCTAACTTATAGAAAAATTTTACAAATTACTGTTGGTAATTAAAATTAATCCTTCAACATATAATTTTAATAACAAACATTATTTTGTAAGTTTACCCTTGAGAGACTGGAATAGTTTATTTATTTTGGAATTATAATTTAATATTATAATCGTATGCACATTGCTGCATTTACAGTCAAAACTAAGAGGAATGGGTTCAAAATTTGACAAATTTATTCCTTTAAGGTATAATACCCAAGTACTCTTGTCTAAGGGAGGAAATCTTTATGATGAAAAATGCGAAAAATAATTTGAAGAACTATTTTTCAAATGGGCCCAAGACAGTTTTTATAGTAATGCTAGTCTTAACATGCATTACAGTGACTATATTTAATATGAAAAAGACTATATCTGTTGTGGTTGATGGTAAATCTATGGAAGTTACTACTTTAAGAAGTAATATAACTCAAATACTAAAAACTAATGATATAGCATTAGGGCCAAAAGATCAAATAACAGTTAGTTTAGACAGCAAAGTAAAAGATGGGGACAAAATATATATAAAAAAAGCTGTAGGTGTTAAAGTAACAGTTGATGGGAAAGAATTAAACGTTGAAACTGCTGAAAATACAGTAGAAGATATGCTAAAAGCAGAAAAAATTCTATTAAGTGATGAAGACAAGATTACCCCGTCAAAAAGTGAATCGCTAAAATCAGGGTTACAAGTACAAATAACAAGAGTAAACACTGAGATTCTTCAAGAAACTAAAGCGGTTGATTTTGTAACTGAATTTAAGAACAGTGATGAACTAGATAAAGGTGTAAAAAAAGTCATTCAAAAGGGCAAAATCGGTGAGAAGGTTATTACCTCAGCTGTTGTCTATGAGGATGGTAAAGAAATATCTAGAAACTTAATCAGTGAAAAACTTAAATCAGAGCCTGTTAAGGAAGTAATTGCCTTGGGTACTGTTGGTGTATATACACCATCCCGTGGAGGCGAAATTCGTTACACTAAGAAATTGAGGGTTAAAGCAACAGCGTATACGGCTGATTATGATTCTACTGGAAAAGGCCCCGATGATCCGTGGTTAGGTATAACTGCCACCGGAGCCAGAGCAAAAAGAAACCCCAATGGATACAGCACTGTAGCTGTAGATCCGAAGGTTATTCCACTGGGAACGAAGCTTTGGGTAGATGGTTATGGATATGCCATTGCAGAAGATGTAGGTGGGGCAATAAAGGGAAATAAGATAGATGTATATTTCCATACCAGTAGTGAGATGTGGAATTGGGGACTGCGAAACGTAAATATTTATATTTTAAAATAGGAGCATAAGCTCCTTTTTTTGTTTTACAGTTCACTATTAATAAGTAAAGTGGTATTATAGATACAGTAATAAAAGGAAATACTAAGGAATATCTTTCTTTTTATGATTATGTAACAAGAAAAATCACTTAGTTTACTATAGTAGGGAGATACAAGAGTTATGGATATTTCAGCACTATAGGTGATGATTTAATGTATCCCGTAGATTGGCTAGGAGGATAAAATGATTAAAGAGGTAATAGTAGTTGAAGGAAGAGATGACATTACAGCAGTTAAGAGAGCCGTAGAAGCAGAACTGATTTCTGTAGGAGGTTTTGGAATTAATGAAAAAGTAATTAACAAAATAAGAGAAGCTCAAAAGCGGAAAGGTGTAATAATTCTTACTGATCCAGACTTTGCTGGAGAAAAGATAAGAAAAATTATCGCTAAAAGAGTACCAAATGTAAAACATGCATACATATCCCAAAAGGAAGGTACTAAAGATGGAGATATAGGTGTTGAAAACGCATCGCCTGAAACCATACTGAGAGCTCTCGAAACTGCAAAATTTCAGGTTCAAGAGAAAAGAAAAGTATTTAATATACAAGATATGATATTTTTTAAGCTAACAGCTGATAGTAGAGCAAAAGAAAGACGCGATGCATTAGGTAATGAGTTAGGTATAGGATACTGTAATTCTTCACAATTTATAACTAGGTTGAATAATTACGGAATTGTAAAAGAAGAGTTTATAGAGGCTTTAAAAAAAATAGATAAGGAGATGAATTATGGAGAACTTAACTACTAGTGAGATTGTAAAAAAATATGAATTTAGATTTACAAAAAGTTTAGGTCAAAATTTCTTGATAGATGACTCTGTTCTGGATGACATTATAGATGGAGCAGAGGTTAATGAAGAAGACTTTATTATTGAAATAGGGCCTGGAGTAGGAACACTGACAAAAGAGCTTTTGAAAAAAGCTAAAAAGGTTTGTGCTATAGAATTAGATGAAAAGCTTCTGCCGATTTTACAGGAGGAGCTTAAAGATTTCAATAATTTTGAGCTTATTCACAAGGATGCTCTAAAAGTAGATTTTAATGACTTAATTGGAGATGAAAAATCCGTAAAGTTAGTAGCAAATTTGCCATACTATCTTACTACACCAATAATTGTTAATTTACTTACTGGGGGTTACAATTTTAAGTCTTTAACAATAATGATACAAAAGGAAGTCGCAGAAAGAATAGATTCAGAACCAGATTGCAAAGCTTACGGAGCTTTTTCAATATTAGTTCAATACTACTGTGATACGGAGATCTTAAGGTTGGTGCCACCATCAGCATTTATACCACAGCCTAAGGTAGAATCTATTGTTATTAGATTAGATAGATTAAAGGAGCCTAAAGTTAAGGTAAAAGATGAGGCGTTGTTCTTCTCTATAGTAAGACAGTCTTTTAATATGAGAAGAAAAACCTTGTGGAATGGCCTTAAAAATATGGGTATTGCCAAAGAAGATTTAGAAAAATGTTTTGAAAAGGCAAACATTGATCCTAAAAGAAGAGGTGAAACTTTATCACTGCAAGAGTTCGCATTACTTTCAGATGAAATAGGGCTTGTAAAATAAATTTTTAGATATTGTTCACTTTCCATAATATACTTCATATATTATAATGAATAAGTTTTATATGGAGGTAAAAGAAGGTGACACCTAAAAAAAGTTATAGTAGGTACTTTATTATATTACAAGAAGATGAAAAAGGCTATTCTTTAGACTCTGATAAAATTCCTTCTGGATATGCTAAGTTAGAAATGAAAAATAATAAGTGTAAGATTTCATACTACGTGCAAAACCTAAGGAAAGAAAAACAACCTTATTACATGATTTTAATATGTGGTAAAAAAGATGTAAATAGAATTATAAAACTTGGTAAATTGAACATAGACGATTATGGTAGGGTAGACATTTCTCACGAGTATGATATTGAGAATATAGCGGATACAGGGATTTCTTCTGAAAAAATTATTGGCGCTGCAATTGTGAAGTTTTTAGATACTAATGTAATTTCCATAATGAGTGGATTTTCAACTTCAGATAAGCCAAATGAGTGGAAAGGCTATAAAATAGCAGATTTCCATAAGGAAAACAGTGAAATAAGAGCAGAGGGCATAGCTAATGAGTTCGATGAGTATGAGCAAAGCATTGAACTGATTAAGGGAAAAGATGATGAAAAGGCTCATGAAATAGTTGAATCCTTATATACTGAAAAAAATGTAAAAGAAATAGATAGTAAGCAAAGAACTAGTGCCGAAGCTGGTGAAACTACTGAATCTATTGAAGCTGGTGAAACTACTGAATCTACTGAAATTACTGAAACTGTTCGGAGTGTTATAAAGGTTGAAGAGGTTGAAAATGTAGAAAAGGTTAAAAAGCTTGAAAGTGTAGAAATTACCGAAGATCTTAAAAGTACTAAAGAGGTTGGGAATACTGAGGATGCTAATAATATTAGAAATGTTGAAAAAAATCAAGATATTGAAGATCAAGACCAACCAGAAGAAAGGCCTCAAGTTAATGAGGTAGAAGACGGTGTTAATGCAGATATGCAGAGAAATAAAAACCAAAGTAAGAAAGATGCTTGTAGTGATAAAGGAGAATATCCTAAAGGCGCCATGGGAGATTTCTTTAAGGGCGTAGCGCAAGGGTTTGATGAGGTATCGGACTTTTCAAAAG
>CALJTN010000077.1 GCA_937976175.1 uncultured Clostridiaceae bacterium
CTTCAGAAGTATTTAATGTACCTGTAGAAGAAGTTACATCCCTTATGAGAAGTAATGCAAAGGCCGTAAACTTTGGAATAGTATATGGTATTGGAGAATTTAGTTTAGCAAAAGATTTAAATATATCTAGGAAAGAAGCTAAAACTTATATAGAGACTTACTTTGAAAGGTATCCAAAGGTTAAGAAGTACATGGAAGATATAGTAGTTGAAGCTGAGAAGAATAGTAGTGTTACTACAATTTTAAATAGAAGAAGATTTATCTCTGAGATAAACTCATCAAATAAGATTGTGAAGTCCTTTGGCCATAGGCTTGCTATGAATACACCTATACAAGGAAGCGCGGCGGATATCATAAAGCTTGCTATGGTAAACGTATTTGATAAATTAAAGAAAGAGGGACTAAAGAGTACATTAATCCTTCAAGTACACGATGAATTATTATTAAATGTATATAAGGATGAGCTTAAGCAGGTTGAAGAGTTGGTTAAGGAACAGATGGAAAATGTTATTAAACTTTCAGTTCCTCTAGAAGCAGAAGTAAGCATCGGAGAAACTTGGTACGAAGCTAAGTAACAAGGTGATAGTTGAAAATTGAGAGTTGAGACCGTAACTGCAAGCTTTCAACTATCACCTGAAAAAAGGTGGGTGGAAAAAATGCTAAAGGTTGGAATAACAGGTGGCATAGGCAGTGGAAAGAGCACAGTAAGTAATATGCTAAGAGATAAGTCTCTTCCCATTGTTGATGCGGATCTTATAGCTAGAGAAGTTTTCATAATATATCCGGAGGTGCTACGTCAAATTAAAGAAGAATTTGGGTGTGAATTTTTTGATGGAGAAGATAACCTTAAGCGGAAAGAACTCGGAAACTATATATTTAAGAGTGATATTAGGAGAAGAAAACTTGAAGATATAATGATGCCCTTTATCATAAAAGAAATATACTGCAGGATAAAAAACTACGAAGCAGATAATTGTAAAATATGCTTTTTAGATGCACCTACTTTAATAGAGAATAATTTACATACTGATATGGATGTGACCATATTAGTATGGGTAAATAGTGAGGTTCAAATACAAAGAATTATGCTTCGCGATGCGTTAGATTTAGGAAAAACAATGGATAGAATAAATGCTCAAATGGATCTTGATGAAAAGAAAAAGTTCGCGGATTTTATTATTGATAATGGTGGAAGCATTGAGAATACAAAGTTACAGCTAGAGTCGATTATTAAGCAGTTAGAAAGGTTAAATGGAATAAGATGAAATTTAAAAAAGTTGTAAAAATTGTAAGTTTAGTTTTTGTGTTAGTTATCTTAATTAATATTAAAAGTATTTTTAAAATTTTTTATCCAATAAAATATGAAACTCATATAGTTAAGTATTCACAGCGGTATAACATAAACCCTTATCTAGTTGCAGCTGTAATTAGGGCAGAAAGTAACTTCAATGAGAAAGCCCTGTCGTATAGAGGTGCCTATGGGCTCATGCAGATAATGCCTGAGACAGGACTATGGATTGCAGAGAGGATGGAGCTAAAAGGTTTTAAAGTAGAAAAACTATATGACACTGAAGTCAATATTGCCATGGGATGTTGGTATATTGATAATCTAAGTAGTGAATTTAATGGAGATATGGACCTAGTTCTGGCAGCTTATAATGGAGGCCGTGGAAATGTTCAAAAATGGCTTAAAAATATAGAGTACTCTGAGGATGGTAAAAAACTAGATAATATACCTTTTGAGGAAACAGATAAATATGTTAAAAAAGTAAAGACTAATTATAATATTTATTTTAAGCTATATGGTGATAGAGTTAAATAAAAACAAATAAAAATTATTGACAATTAACATTGAACTAATGTATATTATTCTTATAGTCATAGGTTTTAAAAGTGCGTATGACTATAAGATTTTATCCTCTATATTATACAAGTAAAATTTGCGGGGGTGGCGGAATGGCAGACGCGTACGCTTGAGGTGCGTATGAGTATTCTCGTGTGGGTTCAAGTCCCATCCTCCGCACCAAAAATTTATATTTCTGGAATACTTAAAAAGGGAGGTGAATACCTCTCTTTTTTTATTAGGCATATATAAAAACAAATTATATATTATTAATACTAAATTATAGTTTAAAAGGAGGAATTAGTTGTGGGAAATAGCAAACTATCAAAGGCAACCTTTGCTGGAGGATGTTTTTGGTGTATGGTAGACTGTTTTTATCTTCTAGAAGGAGTTGAAGACGTAAAGGTGGGCTATACAGGTGGACATGTCGAAGATCCAACCTATGAACAGGTTAAAACACAGCTTACAGGTCACTATGAAGTAGCACAGGTTATGTATGATGCTGAAATAACCACCTATGAAGAGTTGCTTGAAATGTATTGGAGGCAGGTAAATCCAACAGATGATGAGGGACAATTTCAAGATAAGGGAGAATCCTATAGGACTGCTATTTTTTATGAAAACGAAGAAGAAAAAAATAAGGCGCAGTTATCTAGAGATACCCTTAATAGTTCAGGTAAATATTCAAAACCTATTGTCACAAAGATATTACCACTTACAGAGTTTTATTTAGCAGAAGAGTATCACCAAGATTTTTCTACAAAAAGCACAAAGGAATATAAAGAAGATAGAGAGAAATCCGGAAGAGATGAATTTTTAAAAGAAATCTGGAAAAACTAACATCTGAAAAGAGGTGTTGTGAAATGAAAGATAGAGAAAAGGCTCTGGAAATAAAACACAAGAAACCCTACCAACATGAAGGTAAAGAAAATCCAGTTAATATTAATGACGACAAAAATATGAGAAAGCCTGTAAGAGGACTAAAGTAGAGAAGAATCATATGTACTCGCTTCATTTAGAACAGTAAAGAAAGTATATATTACGTAAAATGCGGTTAAATAAGCATTGGTAATATATACTTTCTTATTTTTTGTGCATATTAGTATAAAGTTAGTATCAAAACACTAGCTGTAGCATAAATTGTTAATGTATTAATAATATGGAAAATAGGGAGGGTAATGATGAATCTAGAGGACAGAGATATTGAAGATATAGACATGACCGAAGAGTATGATATGATGCCACTAGAACCGATGATGTATGGATATGGCCAAATGAATATGATGCCGAATATGGGTATAAACCAAAGCTTGGGCATGAATCCCAATATGGGGATGAACTCAAATATGGGAATGCCAATGGGATATATGCAGGATATGAATCCTAATATGGGAATGTACCCATGTATGGGAATGAACCAATTTAATGAAGGTGCGCTCATGAATACACCTAATCCGGTGGGGATGATGTACGGAGATTCACCAATAAATGATTACAGTGACGAGGATGAGGGTTTAAGGCAACTAGGCATGTATGATGATAAAGATTCATTTAAAGGACAATATAATAACCCTCATAAATATAGTCCTAAGCATAATGATGTAGATTATATTGTAAGAAGGATTGAAAGGTATAATCCTGCTATATTTAGAATTCTGACTAGATGTGGCATACCTTATGCGGAAGCAAAAACCATAGTTAGAAGAATTGTTAGAATGACACTTATGTATAGTGAAGGATAAAAAGTAAGCTAAGTTCAACATAAGGGAAAGATATAAGGAATTTATTTTGTAGCCCTATAAAAATTTATAGGGTTACTTTATTATTAAGATTTTTAAGTTAAACAAAAATTTAGCTATAATAATATATACTTTTTTATTGAAGGAAATTCAGAAGAAACGTAGAACTTAATTAATTAAGAGGTGTAAATATGTTTAATATAGATATTGTGTTTAATGATATTAGCATCATGAGTGTAAAAAAAGAGGATATCTTTAAAATTCAAAGCTGGATTAGCAACCAACAAGTTTTTAATATAGATGCTGAAAAAAACTACGGTATTAAAGAATTTTATGAAAGATATCTAGAGTATTACCTTAGTGAAGGAGAATACTTTCTTAAGATTTTATGCGGCGGTGAAATTATTGGACTTATAAAAGGTAGAATAGAATTTAAGAATCCTAATGAAGTATGGATTATGTGTTATCTAATAGAATTTAGCTTATATGGTGATAATATATCTACTACAATTATCCATGAGTTTCTAAGTCATTTATATGAGAATTATGGAATGAATAATTTCTATACTTTTGTTTCAACTAATAATCATGCAATGCTAAAGTTATGGAAAAATAATAATTTTGAGATATGTAGAGTAACAAGTAATTTCTTAGAGCTGGATAGGAAAGATAAGGATATATTAATTTTAAAGAGAGAACTTAATATGAATAGAATATAGTAATGGGTACATATATTAGTAAAAATAACAAAGGGTATTAGTAAAAATAACAAAGGGTATTGACATTTCTTTGGAAAATGAATTATAATAAATTCAGCTGAGTCCTATTTATGTATAGGTACGGAGGAACCAAGAAATATGGGGTTAATCTATAGAATTGCAATTATTCAATAGTAGGGAGCCTTCATCCCGAACCCGTCAGCTAACTTCGGAAGCTTTAGGAGGTTATTAAATGAGTAGTTTAAGGTGTAATTTGGTTAAGATAGCCATTTTTGTAGTATCCATAGGTGTTTGTACAAGTATTAAAACAGATGTGGTAAAAGCAGATGTAGCTATTAAAGGCCAAACACAAGTTGTACTTAGATCTGCAACTTTAAAAACAGACAAGGTTATTAAAGTGCCAGATAGAAGTGCAGAAAGAAAGAAAATCGAAACTGAGAAAAGGTTATCTAGAGGCGCAGTCTCTTCACAAGCCTTAGTTTCGGGTAGTAGAAGTGGTTTAATTTCTTATGCATATGATTTTATTGGAAAACCATATGTTTGGGGAGCGTCTGGGCCTCGGTCTTTTGATTGTTCGGGCTTTACAAAGCATGTGTATAGGGCTTTTGGAGTGAATTTACCGCATTATACAGGCTCTCAAATAGGTAAAGGAAGTTCAGTGTCAAGAAAAAATTTAAAACAAGGTGATTTAGTTTTCTTTAATACAGATGGTCCAGTGTCACACGTTGGCATTTATATAGGGGCCGGGGAGTTTATACATGCATCCTCAGGAAGTCGAAAAGTTACAGTGAGTAATTTAGGTCAAAGTTATTATAATTCAAGATATGCTGGTGCAAGAAGAATATTTAATTAAATATAGTATAATCCGACATTCACTGTCGGATTTTTTTTATTCTAAAATAACTTTTTAAGTAATAAAATTTAAATAAAGATTTATTGAGGGGATGTTAAAGTGAGATATACTAGATATAATTATAAACCACCTAGAAAAAGCAGCAATTTTATTATTGTAATCATCTTAACCTTAGTAGCAGCTGTAGCTCTAGGCACGATTTTCTCTAAATTATTACCTAAGAATAACAATTTAAATACGGAAGTACAGGATAAAGCTACCGAGGTGGGGTTGGAGAAAGAAATCAAAATAGATAAGGAAAGTGTAGATGTTTCTAAAGTGATAGCTGAAAGTAATATTAAAGACTATGTAGCAATACAATGTGGCGTTTTTAGTAAAAAGGAAAACGCTTTGCTTTTAAAAAAGAACCTAATGAAGTTTGGAGCACCATTTATAATTGAAGAAGATAATTTAAATAGAGTTTTTCTTGGTATTTATCCTAAACATAATGTTGACAGCATTATGGGACAACTCAACGAAAATAAAATAGATTATGTTAAAATCAATTACCAATTAATTGGAAAGGATACCGCTAGTGTACAAATAAATGAAATGGTAAACGCAGACATTGAAATATTAAATAGACTTTCTGAAAAGGATACTAAGGCAATCCAAACTGTGGAATTTAAAAAGTGGCTTAATTCATTAGAGGGAGCAGAAGAAAAAAGCGAGAGTTACGCTTATATGGCTGAAATTAAATCATATTTAACTGCTTTGCCAGAAGAAATAAAAAGAGAGAAAACAGAAGAAGAATATATATACATATATAAATTCATAAATAAATTATTAAAGTTATAGAACGGTAAGCTTCACTTTTGCAACCTAATTATAGTAAGATTTAACCAGGTTCTACGTATAATAGGGTAAACTTAAAAAATACAAGTAGATTATTTAAATCTATTTGTATTTTTTAGTTAAGGTGGAATATATATCTTTGAAAATTGTAATTATAAACTTTTCTTAAATAATATTTTATACACTTGTTTATGAATTTATTAAATGTTAAAATGTATAAGATATATAAGTAAAGTGGGGGATATGATTTGAAAAGTGCAGAGAGAAGGAATCAGTATTTTATTTTTTTTATACTGATAGGGGCTATTTCTGGAAGTCTTATAGGAGAACTATTAGGAGATAACATAGATGCACTAAGATTTTTGAAGAATACATATACCATAGGCATGGGTACACCTATGCTTATAGACTTTAAAGTGTTAGCAGTAACTTTCGGTATAAATTTTAATATTAACATTATGTCTATTATAGGCATTGTTTTGGCAATAATATTATATAGAAAATATTAGGAGTGATGTGGTGGATATTATTTTAGCTTCTGCTTCGGTGCGTAGAGCGGAACTATTAAAAAAAGTAACATGTAATTTTCAGATAATGGTAAGTGACTTTGAAGAAAATAGTGTACCCTTTTCTGGAAATTGTGGAGACTACGTTATGACCTTAGCAAAAGGAAAGGCTATGGATATTAGCAGTAATCTTAAAAAATCAGCTACTGTAATAGGCTGTGATACTATAGTTTACCTTAAGGGGAAAGTGCTTGGAAAACCTAAAGATTGCGCGGAAGCTTTTGAGATGCTTAGTGCTTTAAGCAACAATACCCATGAAGTATATACAGGAATTGCAATAATTAACACTGAATCACAAGAAGTTAGTACTGAATATGTTTGTACAGAAGTTAAATTTTCAAAACTCTCTGAGGAAGAAATAAACAGTTATATTAAAACCGGGGAGCCTTTTGATAAAGCTGGAGCTTATGGTATACAAGGAGCAGCATCTTTATTTGTTGAAGAATTGAAGGGTTGCTACTATAGTGTGGTGGGGCTACCTGTAAATAAATTATATTTTATGTTAAGGGAGATGGGGGTCAATCTATAAAGGAGTTGTTTATGAGTATGACTTATAAAATTATGGATTTACCTCAAAATGAAAGACCAAGAGAAAAACTGTTAAGATATGGTGCTGAAACACTATCCAACAATGAGTTATTAGCTATAATACTTAGGACGGGAACTAAACAGGAGAATATTGTAAGCCTTTGTGGTAGAATAATTTCTGAGTGTGGTGGACTAAATGGACTTTTAAATTCAAGTGCAGAACAATTTAAAAACTTAAAGGGTATTGGTAATGCTAAAGCAACACAACTTTTAGCTCTTACAGAAATTTCAAAGAGATTTAGAAGTTTTAAATCTGGAGAAGAATATAAAATTACGTCACCAAAGGATATTGCAGAATATCTTATGGAGGAAATGCGGTACTTAAAAAAAGAATATCTTAAATTAATTATGCTAAATACAAAGAACGTAATTATAAGTATAAAAGATATTTCAATTGGCAATTTAAATACTTCCATAGTTCATCCAAGAGAAGTTTTTTATGAAGCTATTAGGAAGTGTAGTGCTTCTGTGGTTATTTGTCACAATCATCCCTCTGGAGATCCAGCTCCTAGCAAGGAAGATGTGAATATTACTATAAGACTTAAAGAATGTGGAAAGCTGCTAGGTATAGAATTGCTTGATCATATAATTATTGGAAATGGAAGTTACGTGAGCTTAAAAGAAAAAGGAATGCTTTAGATACGAAAGGAGAAATTATAATGGGAATATTCGGAATGTCTCGTGATATGGGAATAGATTTAGGAACAGCAAATACGTTGGTTTACTTAAAGGGAAAAGGAATTGTATTAAGGGAACCTTCGGTAGTAGCTATAAATAAAAATACTAATAAGGTTTTAGCAGTTGGTGAAGAGGCTAAACAGATGATAGGTAGAACTCCAGGTAACATAGTTGCCATTAGACCTATGAGAGACGGTGTAATTGCAGATTTTAACATTACTGAAAAAATGCTTAGGCATTTTATAAATAAAGTTAGTTCAAAAGGGTTTACTAGTCCAAGAATTGTAGTTTGCTTTCCATCAGGTGTAACTGAGGTTGAAAAGAGAGCCATAGAGGAAGCAACTAAAAGAGCTGGTGCAAGAGAGGCCTATTTAATGGAAGAGCCAATGGCAGCTGCTATTGGAGCTGGGCTGCCAGTAAATGAACCAACAGGAAGTATGGTGGTGGATATTGGTGGGGGAACCACAGAGGTAGCCATAATTTCACTAGGTGGTATAGTAACAAGCAAGTCCCTGCGAGTAGCAGGGGATGAACTGGATCAGTCAATAATAGCCTACATTAAGAAGCAGTACAATCTTATGATAGGAGAGAGAACTGCAGAAAATATTAAAATGACTCTTGGGTCCGCATATATATTAGAAGATGATGGAATGAGTATGGAAATAAGAGGAAGAGATTTGATATCAGGACTTCCAAAAGTTATAGAAGTAACACAAAAGGAAGTAAGAGAAGCATTGAATGAACCAATTCAGGCAATAATTGAGGCAATAAAAACAACCCTAGAAAAAACCCCACCTGAGCTCGCATCCGATATAATGGACAAAGGAATTATGTTGACTGGAGGCGGTGCTATGTTAAAAGGATTAGATGCACTTATAAACCACGAAACACATATGCCTGTACATATAGCTGAAAATCCACTTGACTGTGTAGCCATAGGAGCAGGTAAAGCTCTGGATAATGTAGACATTATGAGTAAAAGAAGATAAATATGAAATTTGTAAAGAATAAACTGGCAGTACTTATTATAGCACTGTCAGTTACCTTTTTATCTTTAATAGGCTATAGTGTAAATAGACAAAGAATGTCTTTCGTGGAGAATGGTGTGGGGGTAACGATAAATTCAGTGCAGGGGATATTTTATAATGGGTTTTATAAAATAAGAAGTTCATTTAAATTTATAACAAATTTTTCAGAGGTTAAGGTAGCAAATGAAGAACTGAGAAAAGCTAATAGTGAGCTACAAGGTAAAGCTTTAGAATATGACGCTTTAAAACAAGAAAGCGAAAGATTGAAAAAAATGCTTAAGTTTACAGAGCAAAGAGATGAATACCAGTATATAGGTGCAAATATAATTGGCGTAAGTGGAAATAATTTTTTAGAGGGATTTATAATTAATAAAGGTGAAAATAAGGGTATAAAAAAAAGAATGATAGCTATGACTGGAGAGGGTTTGGTAGGGCAGGTTACATCAGTAGGTAATAATTGGTCTATAGTTCAATGTTTATCTAATGAAAATATTGCTGTAGCAGCTCTAGTTCAAAACACAAGAGATAATAATGGTATTGTTAAAGGTTATAAAGATGAGAATAATAAATTACTTGCAGAAATACATCGCCTTTCTTTAGATTCAGGTATAAAAGTAGGGGATGTAATAGTGACATCTGGACTGGGGGGCATATATCCACCTGGAATTAGAATAGGAAGTGTGCTAAGTGTTCATGAGGATAAAGGCGAGGTAATGAAGAGCGCTATAATACAGCCTTATGTTGACTTTACAAAGATTGAAGAAGTCTTTATCGTTGTGCCAAAAGAAGATAGAGAAATAAAATATTAGGAGTTGCATTATGAAAAGAATATTAACAGTAGTATTTTTATGTCTTCTATTTCTAATACTCGACAATACTTTGATGCCTTTGATTAAAATAAAAGGCGCATATCCTAGTCTGATATTTACATTTGCACTGTGTTACTCTATTGTTAGTTCTCCAAAAGATGCAGTGATAATTGGAGTTTTTACTGGAGCTCTTCAGGACGTGTATTTCTTAAATGGTGTTGGAATCAATATGCTCAGCAATATGTTAATGTGCGTTGTAGCTGCTAAAATTGGTAAAAATATATTTATTGAGAGGTCATTCCTACCCGTAGTGTCATCCTTTATTTTGAGTTTAGTAAAGGGTCTAATGATATTTTCTATATTGTTTTTAATAAAACAATATACATATGCAGAAGCAATATTATATCATGGAATATACAATTTAATAGTTTCTATTTTTATGTATAGATTCACATATAAACTTTCTCAAAAGGAATATATGAAAAAAGAGTGGAGATTTTAGTTGATCTTTAGAAGGATGGTGGAATGATGAGTAAGAAAAATAAAGACAAGAAGGAGTTTTCTAGATTTAATGCTTTAGCTATAATTATGCTACTGATTTTTTCTGCTATTATTTCAAGATTAGTGAATATACAGGTAGTCAATGCCGAGGTATATAGGGAAACTGCAAATCAAAAAAACCATAAGGTAATATCAACAGCAGCTCCAAGAGGTGAGATAATTGACAGAAATGGTGCGGTCTTAGCTACAAGTGAACAAAGCTACATACTAATATTCACTAAAACACAAGAAAGTGAAGAAAGTTTCTTTCCTACTATGGATAGTGTATTTAAGATACTTGATGATAATAAAGAAATTCAGGTGGATGAGTTTTTACTTAAGGTAAAGAGTAGTAAAGATAAAAAATCTGAGGAGTATAGCTTTGACTTTAAGACTCTAGATAAACCATCACAAGATTGGATGGAACTTAGATTTAAGAAAGATAGAGGCTTTGATGATAAAGTTATTAGGGCGTTATATAAGGATAAAAAGAAAGATGACTTAACGGCTGAGCAACTTAAGATGGTTGATGAGGCGCTTTTAAAGATTACGCCGGAAGAAGTCTTTACTGGATTAATAAAGCAGTATGGAATGGAAAAAATTAAGGATTCAAAAAGCAAGGAAGAGCTAAGAAGGTATATGTTAGTTAAGGATACTATAAAGATGCAGAGTTTTTCTGGATATAAGCCTGTAGTTATCGCTAATAGCTTATCTAAGGATGCTGCCTTTATTTTTGAACAAATGCAGCCAGAAATCCCTGGTATTAGTGTTATAACTCAGCCTGTTAGATCCTATCCGAATAAAGAACTAGGATCGGCTTTCCTGGGTTATATTTCTAAGATTAATCCTTGGGACAAGGATAAATATGAAGAAAAAGGATATGATCTAAGTTCAGATTATATTGGTGCTTCGGGACTTGAGGCAGCCTTTGAAGAGGTTTTGAGAGGAACTAAGGGTCAGCAAAGCATTGCAGTAAATAAACAAGGGCGTAAAATTAAGACCTTAGGTGAGATTGAAACTTATCCTGGTCAAACAATACAGCTCAATATAGATAAAAATATGCAATATGCTGCAGAGCAGTCATTAGATGCGGTGATGCTCTATCTACAGAAACAAGGAAAATACAAAGATGTAGATACAACCAATGCAAACAGAGGTGCGGTGGTTGTACTAGATGTTAACACTGGCAAGGTGTTGGCACTGGCAAGTAGACCTGGCTATGATCCTAACTTGTTTGCGGTGTCTGGAAGGTTAACTAGCGACTTTAATAATTTGTATCTAAATCCCAACATAGAAAAAATGGGGCTAGAGTATATTAAAAAACGAGGGTTAACAGAGATTAAAGGTGTGCTAAGTGATAAAGATATAGCAGAAAAAACTAAGGAAGAACGAGCAAATATACTACTTGATTATATGTTTCCTAGAGATAGAACTATAGAGGGTAATTCTAAAGTTAGGAAGGATAATAACGATATTTTTCCAAAAGCAACATTCAATTATGCTACTAAGTCTTTAATACCTCCTGGTTCTACATTTAAGTCACTATCAGCCATTGCTGGCCTTGAAGAAGGAGTTATAAATGAGAGTACTCAAATATATGATAATGGTCACTACAATAAACGGTATAAGTCTGTTACTGCTGCTTGTTGGATATATAATGAGAGTAAGGGGTCCCATGGGCTAGTAGATGTAAGGAAGGCACTAAGAGAATCATGCAACTACTTTTTTTACGAGGTGGCAGACAGGCTTTATGCAAAGGCTGGTGAGAATAAAACGGGATTAGACTTGCTGGCAAAATATGCATGGAAGTTTGGGCTTGGGTTAGATCCTACTAGTGAGAAAAAACCTTATACGGGGATAGAGATACCAGAAAATTTTGGTCAGGTATATAATTATGAGTCTAGTAAAGAAATTTTAGCTAATATTCACATAAGTAATCTAGTGGAATACTTACAACAGGGAACAAGTGCTGCAGGAGATAAATATAAACCTCTTGATCTTGTCTCTCAAAAGGAAAGTGGAAATAAAAAAGAAATAGATGAAATTAAAAAATTAAATGAGAAAAAACGTAAGGTTCTTAGTGTTGTTAAAGCTGAAATAAAAAAAGATGAAAAAAGCACCTATAATTCATTAATTAAAAGTGTGCAAATAGCTATAAGGGAACTCATTGAAGCTTCTCCAAAATTAAAAAGTGCTAATTATACAGATAAAGATATCAGAGCTATGGCTGAAACTACAAATTCTATAATAAGTGATGCTAGTTCTGAAATTAAGTCTGCTGCAAATGCGTATTATGCATCTATTGGTCAAGGGTTCAATGCTTTTACACCACTACAGTTGGCTAATTATATGGCTACCATGGTAAATGGCGGAAATAGGTATGAATTACACTTGGTTGATAAATTCTTAGATCCAGAGGGGAATTTAATTAAAGAAAATAAGCCAGTAGTAATAGAAAAAACTCAAATAAGTGATAAAACAATCAATTTAATTAAACAGGGTATGTTAGAGGTTACTAGTGTTCAAGGTGGTACAGCATATACTACTTTTGGAAATTTTCCGGTGCAAAATGGAGGGAAAACAGGTTCTGCTACTTATAACGATAGTATTCAATCTGCACTAGGAAGGACTTCTTTTGGATATTATATAGGCTTTGCTCCCTATGATAAACCTGAAATAGCTGTTTGTGCAGTGGTTTTCGATGGAGGTCATGGTGGGTACGTGGCACCAATTGCAAAAGCGGTTTATGAACAATATTTTAAAGCAGAATTATTAAAGGGCAATCCTAGCTATGAATTTATGTATGATGCAGATAAGAAAACTGGTAATATAGATTTGACTAATGTTACAGTTGGACGGGGCAACGATTAATAAAAATGTTTCTATTAAATTGCATAGGGATAATAAAATAAACTCTGACAAATTTATTTGCCAGAGTTTATTTTATTATTCAATGTAGAAGAATTATGTGGATTTTCACCTTAAATAGTGAAAGTATGAAAAAAAATATATTTATATTGAAATTAAGCAGGAATTTGCTGATAATATGTTGAAATAATAGCTAAGGCATATTCAAATAAATACTGACTTGTTAATATGGCAACGCCGCAGGTGATGATTTAATTATGGAGCAAAACAATTAACAATTGCTTTGTGCCTCAGAGGAGAACTAGGAGGTTGATTATGGTTACGGATAAAATAATCATTAAGGGCAATAGAGAGGGATTAAATGTAGTTATAAATATGAATCATTTTAGTGATTTTGATGATATGTTAGAGTCTTTAGTTGATAAGCTTTCAAAAGGAAAAAAGTTTTACAAAGGTAGTACACTTAAAATTACTACTGAACTTAAATACATAAATGAGAGAGAAAGTAGAAAATTAAAGGACATATTATTCGATGAATTTTTAATTAGTGATTGCATTTTTGAGGATCAAGAGGACGCTAGCGGAAAAGTATTTACGGGAATATATGAGGGTAAAACTAAATTTTTAAGAAAAACCATAAGAAGTGGTCAAAGTATAAACTATCCTGGTAATGTAGTTATTGTTGGGGATGTAAATCCAGGAGCAGAAATATATGCAGCAGGAAATATAATTGTGCTTGGCACTTTAAGAGGACTTGTGTATGCAGGTACTAATGGTAATGAAAAGGCTATAATTGCGGCGTTTAAATTAGAACCGCAGATTTTACAGATTGGAAACATTGTTACAAGGTCACCTGAGGATGAGGCTAAACCTCAATATCCTGAGGTAGCAAAAATTAAAAATGGTAGTATTATTGTAGAACCGTATTTAGCTAACAAATATATTTAACGGAGGAATGTACATGGGAGAATCTATAGTTATAACTTCAGGTAAGGGTGGGGTAGGTAAAACAACCACTACAGCGAATATAGGAACAGCACTGGCGTCTATGGATAAAAAAGTAGTAGTTATTGACGGAGACACAGGTCTTAGAAATCTTGATGTTTTAATGGGTCTTGAAAACAGAGTAGTGTTTACATTAGTAGATGTTATTGAAAAAAGATGCAGATTAAAGCAAGCTTTAATAAAAGACAAAAGATTTAATAATTTATATTTGTTGCCTACAGCTCAAACAAGAGATAAGAATGATATTAATATAAAAGATATGCTACTCGTAGTAAATGAGCTAAAAGAAGAGTTTGATTACGTTATTATAGATTGTCCTGCTGGTATAGAACAAGGATTTGAAAACGCTGTGGTAGGTGCTGATAGAGCTATTATAGTGGTTAATCCAGAACTCACATCAGTTAGAGATGCAGACCGGGTAATAGGGAAATTAGACTCTAAGGGACTCGATAGACATGAGGTTATAGTAAATAGAATAAATTATGAGATGACAAAAAACGGAGATATGCTATCTGTAGATGATATTATAGAATGCCTAGCAATTAAACTAATAGGGATTGTTCCAGATGATAGAAAAGTTACCATTTCAACCAATAAAGGTGAACCAATTGTTCTAGATGAGAAGTCCTTAGCAGGACTCGCTTTTAAAAATATTGCTAGAAGAATAATGGGAGAGGAAGTACCTTATGCTTCATTAGATGGATCATCATCAGCTAGTGAGACAGGATTCTTTGCTTCTCTAAAAAAAATATTTAAAGGAATATAGGAGGGAACAACAATGGATTTATTTAAAATATTTTCTACTAAGGTTTCCTCCAAAGATATTGCCAGCGACAGATTAAAATTAATTTTGATCCATGATAGGGCTGATTTTTCACCGGATTTTTTAGAAATGATCAAGTGTGATCTGCTTAAGGTGATTTCAAATTATGCTGAAGTAGATAGCGGGGAAATTGAAGTTAGATTAACAAGGACGGAAGAATACGAAGGAAACTCACCAGCACTAATCGCTAGTATACCTATTAAAAAAATCAAGAGATAAGTTATGAAGGCTATGCATAATTAACAACTTGTGCATAGCTTTTTTTGATTGATATGATATAATCATATTTGAGATGGAGGTAGGTAGACTATGAAGATTTTACAGAGCCTAAGGCTTAATAAGAAACTTTTAAGGGAACTAGATTATAGTGCAATTATATTTACAATTTGTATAGTAGTTTTTGGAAGCATAAATATTTATAGTGCTACTGCTAAGGAGTATGGTATTCACTATCCCAAAATGCAAATTGCGTGGATGATATTAGGTCTTGTAACAGTGTATATTATATTGCTCATTGATTATGTTTTAATTGAAAACTATGCTGTGTTAATATACTGGGCAGGAGTTTTGCTACTAATAGCTAATCATTTTTTTGGGTCTATAACCAACGGAGCTAATTCTTGGATAAGAATTGGCAGTGTGGGAGTACAACCTTCAGAGTTTGCCAAAATTGGAATGATAATAATGCTAGCTAAGAAATTAAATGATATGGAAGGAAAAATTAATGAGCCTAAAAATTTGTTTCAGTTAATTTTTTATGCAGCCATTCCAATGATGTTAATTGTAATTCAACCGGACATGGGTATGACTATGGTTAGCTTTTTTATAGTGCTAGGCATATTTTATTGTATAGGACTAGACTCCAAAGTGATAATTGGAGGATTGCTTTCAGTTGTGGTACTAATTGTAGGTGTGTGGAACTCGCCAATTATGAAACCTTACTGGAAGGGAAGACTTACATCTTTCTTAAATCCGGAGCAATATGAACTAGGTTATGGACTTCAGCTTATTCAATCAAAACTTGCTATAGGATCAGGGGGAATATTAGGGCGAGGATTTGGAAAAGGAGTGCAATTTAATTCTGTTCCAGAGAATCATACAGATTTTATCTTTGCAGTTTTAGGTGAAGAATGGGGACTGATTGGTGCATTAGTATTAATATTATTATATGGCATGCTTATATATAGACTAATAAAAATAGCAAAAAACTCCAAGGACATTTTTGGTACAGTAATATGTGTAGGAGTCATTTCCAATCTACTGTTTTCAATAATGCAAAATATGGGCATGACCATAGGACTTATGCCTATTACGGGAATAACCCTACCCTTTATGAGTTATGGTGGAAGTTCACTTTTAACAAGTTTTATGTCACTAGGGCTAGTACTCAGCGTAGGAATGCGGAAAAAGAAAATAAACTTTTAATTTTTGATTAAGTCATTTTACTGAATTTTAACCACATTTTAGTGGACTGTATAGGAGGGAAAATATGAGAATAGCACTAATAGCACATGATAGAAAAAAGGATGATATGATTGATTTCGCAAAACGGTACAAGGGTGTTTTGGCAGAACATGAATTATATGGAACAGGAACAACAGGGAAATTAATAAATGAAATAGTGGGACTAGAAGTCAATAGATTCTTGTCAGGCCCTTTAGGTGGAGATCAGCAAATAGGAGCGAAACTTGCACAAGGGGAAATGGATATTATAATTTTCTTAAGAGATCCACTTACATCACAGCCACATGAACCTGATATTTCAGCACTTCTTAGGTTATGTGATGTTCACTGTGTTCCACTTGCTACAAATTTAGGTACAGCAGAAGTTTTGATGAGAAGTTTAAAAAATCGCGATTATTAATAACCTATTCGAGCAAGCACTGCGTATTTTATAGTGCTTGCTTTTTTACTTATATAGTATATACTCTGCTTTTTTAAATATATCTGTAATATAAATGAAAAAAACCAATATATATATAAATAGTAAAAACAATACATGAGGGGGAAAAAATGGGTAATTATAATATGCAATATCAAAGCTATTATAATAATTTAGCTAAAAAACAACGAGGCACAAATAGTTTTATTAGCGAAAGTAAAAAACAAAGCAGAAGAGCAAATTTTTATGTAAAAAGGGTAACCCAGGAACTTATTGGTGTGTTAGTGCTACTTATTTTTGTATTAACTTGCAAGGTGGTAGTTACACCTAGAACTCAATATGTTTATAATTATTCTAGGGAAATA